>JAVVTM010000056.1:0-9117 GCA_036653655.1 Clostridia bacterium
ATTAAAGTTTATTTCCAATAAAAATCAAAATAAATTAATAAAAGCTAAAATCTTTTATTTTTTTTTGCCATTTGTGCTTTATTATTGTTGTAGAGGGATTTATGGCAAGAAAAATTGTAATTACATCTGGTAAAGGTGGCGTGGGTAAAACAACAATTTGCGCAAGTTTGGGTATGGAATTAGCTCGCCTTGGGCAAAAAGTGCTTATGATTGATGCAGATGTTGGCTTAAATAATTTGGATGTTATCACTAATATTGAAAGCAATATTGTGTACGATATGGCAGATGTGCTTGAGGGTAGATGCAGAATTAAACAAGCCCTATTAGAAGTGCCAAATGTTGAAAATTTGTACATTTTGCCATCACAACACGCCTATTTTAGCGAGGATATTGGCGCAAAAAACTTTAGGCTTTTAATAAATAGGCTAGATAGCGGTTTCGATTTTATCCTAATAGATTGCCCAGCAGGCATAGAAAAGGGCTTTCATCGTGCCGTTTCTGCCTCAACCGAAGCGCTGGTTGTTACTACACCGCATATTTCCGCAATAAGAGATGCCGATAAGGTTATTGGTTTGCTCGCAAGTTACAAAATTAATGAGGTTAATATCATCGTAAATCGTGTGCGTGGCGATATGGTTTTAACTGGCGATATGATGGATGGTATGACTATTGCAAAAATTTTAAAAAATATGCCAATAGGAATAGTGCCCGAAGATGACAATTTGGGCGTTTATAGCCAATTGGGAAAGTTAGAATCTAACGACAGCGTGTCGCACTTATCCTTTGAATTTATCGCCGATAATATTTTAACAGGCAAACGCAAATTGTTTGATTGTACAGCCAATTATCGTGGACTGTTTGGCAAAATTAAACTTAAACTAAAGCGTGGCATATTGTAATTAAACAATATAAATACACTAAATTTTGCAAACCATATTAAACAATATTAGATAATTTAAAGTAGTTAGACAACATTAACTAAATTAAACTTAATAAACAATATTAAACAGCGTTAAACGATATTAAACCGTGTTAAACAATATTGGATAAATTAAAGTAGTTAGACTATATTAACTAAATTAACTTAATAAATAATATCAATATTAAAAATTTTTATAGTGGACAACCCTATGGCGAATTTATGAAAAACGATTTGCAAACTCCTTGCGAAAATATGTACCCACAAGTTAAAGAGGTGGCGCAGATTTTAAAGCAGTTTTTTGCAAATGTAGTGATGACTGGCTCTGGCAGTGGCGTGATTGCTGTTGTGGAAAACCAAAAACGCTGTAACGATTGTTTAAAATGTCTAAAAAAATGTAAATTTTATTTTGCAAAAACGAAACAATGTGGTATAATAATAAAAAAGGAGAATTAACATGGGTAAATCAGACAAAGTAAAAAAAGAAATTATCAACACTACTATTGAGTTGTTGAGAAACAAAGGCACTGCATCTATTAAAGAGATTGCAGCATTAGCAGATGTAAACATCGCAGCTATCAACTATCACTTCGGTGATAAAATCAACTTGGTTAACAAGGTTATCAATATCATTTTTAACGAAAAAATTGCTATGGTTAAAAATCTAATTGAAAACAAAAAATGCGACAGCAAAGAGGAAGCAGCAAAAATGTTTTGTGAGCTTACAATCGCATTTATTGAGGAAAATTTTGGCGTAATTAAATATATTATCGCTGATGATTTGATTTCAGAAAATGATAACAATCCAACCATTTACACTCTACACCAAAAATATTTAGAAATTTACGCTCAAGCTAAAACTGTATTAATTGATATTTTGGGCAATGACGTTACTGAGGAACAATTAAGAGCAAAATTTGCAATTTTATTCTCTGCATATTTAATGCCATTAATATTCCAACTTAACGCAAGCACAATTAATGATGGTTTGGCAGTTAACCGCAACGCTATTATTAGCGAAATGGTAAGTTTGATTTTAAATAAAAAGTTTTATTAAGTATAATATTCTCTAATAATTTTAAACTACTTCTGGAGGACTTATGAAAGAAGTGGGCATTGTTAGAAGAATAGATGAACTTGGTAGGATAGTAATTCCCAAAGAAATTAGGCGTGTTTTGGCTATTAATGGTGGCGATGAAATTGAAATTTGCGCAAAAGAAAACTATATTTCTTTAAGTAAATATCACTCAATCAATCCAAAATTGGCAAAACAATTTGCAGACTACTTAAACAAATTAACGGGCGAAACTGTTTTGGTTTCTAACCTTGATAATTTTATCGTTGGTGTTGGCAAGCAAAAAGATTTGGCATTACAAGGCTTTTCACAAAATATTCAAACAATTATTAAAAAAAGAAAGTTTTTAACCTTGGAAAATGCAAATAACATCTTCCAAGGCTTTCTTTATGAAAAAATTTATTGTGTGCCGATAGAATTATTTGGCGATTGTTTTGGCTTTATTTTTGTACTTTCTGCAACAAACTTGGATAAATATATCAGCGCATTGCAGTTTTTTGCAAATGTAATGGCAGAAATTATTTATTAATATGAAAAAAACAAATTCTTTTGCTTACAACACATTATTTTTGGTGCTAGCGGGGTTTGTTTGTAAATTATTGGGGGCAATTTATCGTGTCCCTTTAATTAATATTTTGGGAGCAGAAGGCATTGGAATGTATCAACTGGTGTATTCTGTTTTCGTTTTATTTGTGGCGCTTTCTAGCAGTAGCATAAGTATGGCGGTATCAAAAATCATTAGCGAACACAGTGATTTAGGGTTTATAAAGGCAAGTTTCTTGCTGGTAGGTTCGTTTTCGCTTTTAATCGCAATATTAATGCTTGGGTTAAGCTATCCAATCTCAATTTTGCAGGGAAACAGCAGTTTGTACTATTCTTACGCAATTTTGAGCCCAACGCTAATTATCATAGCGTTTTCCAGCATATTAAAGGGTTGGTTTTTGGGCAATTTTAACTCGCTACCAACGGCGCTATCTCAAGTGATAGAACAAGTGGTTAAGATTGTTTTCGGGTTGCTGTTTGCATATTTTTTGGTTAAAAAAAGCTTGTTATTTGGCGTGCTTGGCGCATTGCTAGCAATATTGCTTTCAGAAGTCAGCTCATTTATTACCTTGTTAATTTGCTTTTTAAAGGATAAAAAATCCTTTGCCTTACAAATGAATTTTAAAACCAATGCAAAAAAATTAGTCAAGGTCAACACTCCAATATTACTTGTAAATTTGATGTTGCCAATAATGGCTTTTATTGATAGTATTCTATTGGTCAAATTACTGCAAATGCGTGGGCATAGCTTTGGGTTTGCAACAGGATTGTATGGTTTATTAACGGGCTCGGTAAACTCTTTAATTAATATGCCAATAGTGTTTGCATTAAGTATTTCTATCGTTGTTGTGCCAATTATCAGCAAAAGTGTCGCCAATAAAAATTTAGAAACAATTAAGCAAAAAGGTGGCATGGCAATAAAAATATCTTACCTAATTGGCGTGCCAAGTATGTTTGGATTGTACGCTTTAGCTCGCCCAATTTTGCTGATGCTTTACCCAACATTAAATGCGCAAGCAATTGATACAACAATAAGTTTGTTGCAAATTAGCTCGGTTAATGTCATTTTGCTTAGCCAATTGCAAGTGTATGTTTCGCTTTTACAGGCGCTAAATAAAACAAAAATTTGCATAATTAGCATTTTAGTGTCAAGCATTGTTAGGATAATTTTGGAGGTAGTTTTGGTTGGTTACGCCGATATTTACGGCGCTAGCTTGGCGATTGTGTTAAGTTTGTTTGTTGGCGTTATCATTAATCTAATTTTTTACAACAAGTATTTGGGTCATAACAAAAAATTGCTTAAAAGTGTTAGTAAAATTTTAGTGTGTAGTGTTATAATGTTTTTAGCAGTATTTAGTGTTACAAAAATTGTTAATAACATCTATTTTCAAAGTGTTTTTGGAATGATTGTGGGTGTTGCAGTTTACTTTATTTTTATTTTTGCCTTTAAGGTAATAGAAGATAACGAAATTTTAAGTTTGCCTTATGGCGATAAAATTTTGAGTAAAATTAAAAGGAGAAAGCAATGATTTATATTGTAGGTTTGGGCAATACCGCCAGCGATTTAACTTTAGGTGGCGCGCAAATTATCAACACATGCAAACAAGTTGTGGTTAAAACTAACAAAACAAGTACATATGGCTATTTTAGCAAAAATTCCATTAAAAACACAACTCTTGACAATATTTACGAAACTAGCGCCGATTTTGATGAGTTAAATAGCAAATTGGCAAACACAATTTTGCAGTTTGCAACCGAGGGCGATGTGTGTTATTGCGTCAATGGCAACGCTTATGATGATAGAAGCGTCAAGTCGCTCCAACAAATTTGCGCGCAAAAAGCAATAGAAATTAAGTTAATCGCAGGCGTTAGCGCAGAAAGTGAGTTGCTATTTAACAGCCAAGAAGTTAGTTATAATGTTTGCAGTTGCTATGATGTTTTAGACAATTTTAATTTTAATAAAAATTTTCCTCTTGTGATTAAAGATATTGACAACAAGTTTTTAGCAAGCGAACTTAAGCTTGTTTTGGATAATATTTATGGCGAAGAAAGTGAAATTGTAATTTATAACGGCAAAAATTTTACCAAAATGAAAGTTTACGAAATTGATAGGCTAGATACTTACAATTATCAAACTTCACTTTTAACAATACCACAAAAATTGATTGATTATAAACGCTTTAACTTTAACGACTTAATGCAAATTATGTCAATTTTGCGTGGCGAAAACGGCTGTAAATGGGATAGGGCGCAAACGCATTTAAGCATAAGGTCCAACCTCATTGAGGAGGCTTACGAGCTTGTTAACGCAATCAACAATGAGGACACCGAAAATATGCTTGAGGAAACTGGCGATGTTTTATTGCAAGCAGTTTTTCATAGCGTTATTGCAAAAGATTGTGGCGAATATAATGTTGAAGACGTGCTTACCGCATTGTGCCAAAAGCTTTTAACAAGGCACACGCACATATTTGGAGATGTGGTTGCAAATAGTGAGGCAGAGGCATTGCAAGCGTGGGAAAATGCAAAAGCTAAAGAAAAAAATCACACCAATTACAGCGATAGATTAAAAAGTATCGCATCAGAATTGCCAAGCCTAATGCAAGCGCTAAAAATACAAAAAACCGCAAAAAAAGTTGGGTTTGATTGGAGCAAAATTGACGGCGCATATAATAAGGTTTTGGAGGAATTGGACGAGTTAAAAAATGAGGAAAATGACAAAGAATTAGAAGCGGGAGATTTGCTTTTTTCCGTTGTAAATGTGCTTAGATTTTTAGATATTAACCCAGAAATTGCATTAATGCGAACTTGCAACAAATTTATTAATCGCTTTGATTTTATGGAAAAGCGAGCGAATGAACGAAACAAACAGTTGACCGATTTAAGTTTGGACTGTCTAGAAAAGTTGTGGCAAGAAAGCAAGTTAAATTTTTAAAATTTAAGTTATTTTAGGAGATAAAAGTGAAAATAGGTAATGTTGAAATTATAAATAATGTGATGTTAGCGCCACTTGCCGGATACAGTGATATTGGCTTTAGGGCAATTTGTAGGCTGTATGGAGCGGGTATGACAACAACAGAAATGGTTTCTTCTGCCGCACTATTTTATCGAAATGAAAAAACAGAAGTACTAATGGAAATTATGCCCGATGAACACCCTTGCGCTGTGCAATTGTTTGGGCACGACCCAGCTACAATGGCGGCTGCGTGCAGGCATAAAACATTAGATAAATTTGATATTATCGACATTAATTGTGGCTGTCCCGTTAAAAAGATTGTCAAAAATGGCGAGGGTTCTGCGCTTTTAAAAAATGTAAAATTGGCGCAAGAGATTGTGCGTGCGTGTGTCGAAAACAGCAACAACAGACCTGTAACTGTCAAAATGCGCATAGGGTTTGAAAAGGAAAATCTTACTGGCGTTGATTTTGCAAAAGCAATGGAAGATGCTGGCGCAAGCGCAATTTGTGTGCACGGAAGAACAAGAGAACAGTTTTATGAGGGCGTTGCCAACTGGGATTATATTGCAAAAGTTGTTGAAGCGGTTAAAATACCCGTAATTGCAAATGGCGATGTTGATTGCAAAAAAGCTTTTGAAGATATCATAAAAACAACCAATTGCGCAGGCGTAATGATTGGCAGAGGCGCTATTGGCAACCCACAAATTTTTGCCGAAATATTAGGTTTAAACATTGAACGGACGCTTTACGAAAACATAAAACTGCACATAGATATTTTAAAAACGGTTTATCCGCAATTGCAAGTTTGCCAAGAAATGAAGGGGCATATATGTAGTTATGTTAAAGGTATGCGAGATTGTAACATATTGCGCCGTGATATTTGCGCTTGCGCAAGTTTGGAAGCAATGGAGCAAGTTATTGAAGAAAAATTTGGTAAAATTTAAAGTATCTAGCATACTTTTTATTTTTTTTACAATCAATTTATTTTGCATTAAACAACTTATGTTTTAACTATAAAACTTTTAATTTTAACTTTATTAAAATATACTTTTAGCCTTATTAGCAAAACTTTTAACTTTATTAAAAAACTTTTAGCCTTATTAGCAAAACTTCTAGCCTTATTAAAATATAATTTTAGCTTTATTAACATATGTTTTAATTTTAATTATTTTGCTGTTTTGCAATATGTGTTGTAAACAATGCGCAAAAGTTTTCATACAATACACTAAGGTTAAGGTGGATAATGAAAATTTTTAGTGTTTGCAATATGCCATATGACAATTTTTTAGCGGAAAACTCTAGCAAATTAGAAGCGGAAAGCTTGCTAATTTTAGGTTTTGGTTGCTTGCCAACAATAGATTTGGTAAAGGAATTTAACGCAAAAAGCGATGTTATTAAGGGCTTGGCATATTTGTCAAAGGCAAGAAATTTGTGCATTGTAGCCTGTTTTTTTGCAAAATTGTACGAAAAAACATATTTATCTTCTATTTGCATAGATAAGGGTGTAATTTTGGGCATTAATGATGCCACTCACAACCTAAATAAAGCGGAATTTGATGTGGGGCACAGTTTTAGAATTTACAACACAAGTTTGGGCAGATTTGGCATTGTGTTGCAAGATGACATTTTTTTTCCTGAAGTTGCCCGTGGCATTAGCAAAAATAAAAGTGAGTTTATTTTGTATTTATCTAAAGAAAAAAATTGTGAAATTTTAGAAACCGCATTAAAATATAACGCCATTTGCAATGGTAAAACTGTTGTGGCGCTGTGCGCTGACGGCTTTTTAACGGTATCGCCTTTTGGCGAAATTGGAGTGGAAGATAGGCAACAATTTGCTTTTTCCAATGTAAAAATTTTAAACAATTTTAATATGCTGCGCAACCTTCGTGAGGAAATTTACAACGATTTTTTATCTAATTAAAATTTATTACATTTTATTAATAGTGTTGTAACTTTAGGAGTTTTAAATTAATAATAAATGTTTTAGGGTTTTGTTAAATATTTAACAAAACTTTTATTTTTATGCGATGAAGTATTTGATTTTTTTGTAATAAAGTAGTAATATATGAACAGGAGTTTTTATGATAAATGTAGTATTGGTAGAACCAGAAATTCCAAACAACACAGGCAACATTGTGCGCACATGCGCCGCAACTGGCGCAATATTGCATTTGATTGAACCATTTGGCTTTAGTTTGGAAGATAAATATTTAAAAAGAGCTGGCTTAGACTATTGGGATTTGGCAAATATTAAAATTTATAAAAATCTTGATGAGTTTTTTAAGGCTAACAAAGGGCAATATTTTTTTGCTAGCACAAAATCGCAACACAACCACACCGAAGTTAAGTACGAAAAAGATTGTTTTGTGTTTTTTGGCAAAGAAACCAAGGGCTTGCCTGAGGAATTGCTAAAGGATAATTACGATAAATGCGTTAGGATACCAATGAAAACGGAGGCTAGGTCGTTAAATTTGGCAAATTCTGTTGCGTTAATAGTTTATGAATATTTGAGGCAGTACAATTTTGAGGGGCTAAACCAAGTTGGGCATTTAACCAAATTTGATGTGAATTTGTAAACTTAACAAAATTTTGTAAAACAAATTTGCAAACAATCAAATGTAAATATTTCAAAAGGCATAATCTTTAAAGCTTTAAAAATATCCATTTGTAAAAATATTAATTACTTCGCAAGAATAATTAATTTCAATATTGCTTAAAATAATAAAATATAGTATAATATTTATGTATTACGAAAAGGAGAATGTAGTATGAACAAACTTTCAATTAAAGATATTGAAGTAAAAGGTAAAAGATGTTTAGTGCGTGTAGATTTTAACGTGCCAATAAAAGATGGCAAAATCACAGATGAAAATCGTATTGAGGGCGCTATTCCTACAATTAAGTATTTGATGGAAAAGGGCGCAAAAGTTATTTTGTGTTCACATATGGGTCGCCCAGAAGGCGAATTTAATATGAAATATTCATTAAAACCTGTTGCCGACAGATTAAACCAAATTTTAGATAATAAAGTTACTTTCGCCACCGATATTATTGGCGATAGCGCAAAAACCGCCGTTGCTAATTGCAAATGTGGCGAGGTTGTTTTGTTGGAGAATTTGCGTTTTCACAATGAGGAAACCGACAACGACAAAGAGTTTTGCGCAAAACTTGCAAAGTATGCAGACATTTATGTTAACGATGCTTTTGGCACTGCTCACCGTGCTCACGCTTCTACCGCAGGTATTGTACAATATGGTTTTGTTAAAGTTGCGGTTTGTGGCTTTTTAATGCAAAAAGAAATTGAATATATTGGTGGCGCGCTAGAAAATGCTGAGCGTCCATTTGTCGCTATTTTGGGTGGAGCTAAGGTTTCGGACAAAATTGGCGTTATTAACAATTTGATTGATAAAGTTGATAAAATCATTATTGGTGGAGGTATGGCATACACTTTTTGTAAGGCAAAAGGTATGAACATTGGCAAATCATTGTGCGAAGATGAAAAATTGGATTTAGCAAAAGATTTAATGGCTAAAGCAGGTAGCAAACTTGTTTTGCCAATTGATACAGTTGAAGCTGACGCTTTTAGCAACGATGCAAACACCGACGTTTGTTCTGGTGGCATTA
>JAVVTM010000057.1:0-9095 GCA_036653655.1 Clostridia bacterium
AGCAAACCAATAGAACTTAGCGCAATAACCAAAACCATAACGCAAAGCACTATTTTTGCTATTCTTTTTTTCATAACCCCTCCACACACAAAACCAAATAGTTTTATTTTATCTAGTAATTTTAATTTTTGTTAATCTTGATTTTTTAATAGTATTAATTTTTATTGTCTTAAATTTTTAATAGTATTAATTTTTGTTAATATTAATTTTCATTAATTTTAATTTTTAGTTATCTTAATTTTTAATAATATTAATTTTTATTGTCTTAAATTTTCATTAATCTTAAATTTTCCTTTTGCATTTAATACAAAATTATTTTAACTTTAAAGCGGTATCAAAAGCATTTGATGTTGCGTTAACAATCCTGCCAACCTTAAGCGCATCGCCAACAACATAAAAGTTTTTAAACTCTTTTGTAAATTCTTCTTGCAAATTATTTAATGGACGCACGCCCAACGAAAGCACTACATTATCGCAAACAACATTTTTAACTTCTTTTGTAGCTGTATCTTCAATGTCAATGCTACCATCATTAATTTTTATCAATTTTTGATTTAAGAAAAACTCTGTGCCATATTTTTTGTGTTTAGGCAAAATATCATCAAGATGTTGCATCCAAACATTTGGCGCAATGCAATTTGCCATTTCGATAACCTTAATTTTGTTACCCTTTTCGGCAAGTAATTGGCTAGTTTCTAGCCCGGTCATGCCCGAACCAATAACAGCGACAGTTTTGTTGCTTAATTTTACCGTGCCATTTAAAATTTCGCTAACGGTGCAAACATTTGGTTTATCTGCGCCATTAATTGCACGAGGGTGTATTGCAATGCCACCTGTTGCCAAAATAACGGCGTAAGGGGAAAGCTTTTTAACTTCTTCAACGCTTGCAGGCGTATTTAGTTTTATCACGCCACCCAAACTTTCAACATTAGATTGCAAATCGGTAAAGCACCAACCTGTTTTTTCCTTTTTTGGAGGCTTGTTGGCAAGCTGCAATTGACCGCCAACTTCCTTTGCCTTTTCTAATACGGTAACTGCAAAACCACGCTTTAATAAAATTTCGGCGCAAGTTAAGCCAGCAGGGCCAGCGCCTACAATAACAACTTGTTTGCCGTTGCCATCATTAACAATCAAATTTTTGTTTTCACTGCCTAAAAATGGATTTACTGAGCAATTAGCGTGCGAACACTTGTATGCGTTGTTTGTCATACTTTCAAAACAATATAGGCAAGAAATACATCTTTTAACAAGCTTTTCGTTGCCACTCTGCACTTTGTTAACCCAATTTGGGTCGGCAATAAGCGGACGACCTAAAGAAATAAAATCTTGCACGCCTTCGCTAAGTTGTTGCTCCGCTTGCTCTGCGCTACGGATAACGTTTGCAGCAAGCACTGGGACATGCACTTCTTTTTTAACTGCTTGAGCTAAATATTTGCGCCACCCACAATCAAAACTAACGGGCTCTAACCAGTAATTCATAGTGTCGTAAGATGCGCTAGACACATCAATAGCGTCAACCAAATTATCAAGCGCTTTTGCCATTTTTACGCCTTCTTCAAGGGTGTAGCCCTCGCCCGGTTTGCCAATTTTTTCATAAAATTCATCAACAGTTAACCTAACGATAATAGGAAAATCTTTGCCACAAACAGCCCTAACGCCACTGATAATTTCGGTTAAAAACCTCATACGGTTTTCTAAACTGCCACCATATTTATCGGTGCGCTTGTTGGTGTGTGGGCTTAAAAATTGTTGCAACAAATAGCCATGAGATGCGTGCAATTCGATGCCATCACAGCCCGCTTGTTGCACTCTTCTTGCGCCATTTACAAATTGTTTAATCAATTTTTTAATTTCGCCACTTCTTAAGGCTCTAACTCTACCGCCAGAAAAATAACTTGCCTCAACCTTTGACGGACAAACTGATGAAGGAATAATATTTTTAGCCGCCAATTTTTTGTATGTAGGAATAATACCTAAAAGCATTTTTTTGTAGCCTTTAGAAATTTTGTACATATTGATTGACATAGGGACAGTACCAATCATCATGCCCAAATTTTGCCTGCCCGGATGATGTAATTGCACAAACAATTTTGTGCCGTACTTATGTACCCTCTCCGCCATGATTTTTAGCGATGCTATATTGTAATCGTGGCTAACAGAAAGTTGCCCAAAAGATGCCGCGCCAGTTTTGTCGTTGATACGTGTAATTTCCGTAATAATCAAGCCAACACCACCTTTTGCGCGTTCCTCGTAATAATTTATTAAATCCTCAGTTGCAGTACCATTAAAAGTACCAAAGCCTAACATCATTGGCGACATTACTACTCTGTTTTTAAGTGTAACATTGCCAATCTTGCCTTCTAAAAATAAATTTTTATATTGCATAAACTTACCCCCGTATCCATAATTCTAACATTATACTTTTGTAAAGTCAATCTAGATTTTAATATAAGTATGTTAAAAAATAAACAAAGTATTATATTAAATAAGGTAACAAAAATTTTGAAACTTTAGTATAGCCGTTAAAATTTAGATGTAAGCCATCAAGCGTTAACTCTAAGGCCAAATTTTGTTGTTGTTCGTCATAAAGCAGGGCGTAAGTATCAATAAAAGTTACGCCACGGTCGTTGCACATTGTTTTAAGCAATGCGTTAATTTTTGCTATATCGTTATTTGTGCGATTAGACACAATTTTTTTGTTTTTATTTGGATTAACTGGGTAAATTGATTGTACAAAAATTTTAGCCTCGGGCACATCTGTTTGCGCTTTAACAACGCTTTTTGTAATGTTTTCAACAATGGTTTGAGCGCTAAACCCTCGGTTTAAATCGTTGACGCCCACAAGCATAAAAATTTTGCTTGGGTTTGCGTTTAAGCAATTGGTTTCTAACCGTTCAAACATTTTGTCTGCGGTATCGCCAATAATGCCACGATTATAAATTTTTAATGGCAAATCGGTGTAATATTTTTCAAACTCAAAAAGTTCGGTAATAGAGTCGCCAATAAAAACAATCTGCCCTTGTTCCGCCTTTAAATTTTGCGAAGCATAGACATTCATTTTAATGCGTTTTTCTGCATTGTAAGTTGTATCAAGCGCATCACTTCCAAAATCGGCGGACAACAAAACAACTCAAATTACTAGCGTTAAAATTAAAATTACAGAAATTATAGAAAATGTTATTTTTTTATTTTTAGACATAATCACCTAAGTTAATTATACATTAGCGCAAAAAATTATACAACCTATTATTTAATTATTTTTTTTGGAAAATATTGGGGCTTGACTGCGCTAAAATAGTTGGTTTATTATCGTAGTAAGGAGAAATTTATGAAAAAGAAAATTTTTATGACATTTATAGTGTCGTTGCTACTTTTTAATTTGGTCGCTTGTGGCGTAACTGCAAGCAATCCTAACAATCCCAACAACACCGAAACGGTCAAACCTTCTGTTCCTGAAAACGAAAATCCTCCTCAACCAGACATTAGTAATCCTAACCCACCAACCACCCCTGACAAACCTAGCGACCCCGAAATCCCCTCTACCCCGCTTGACAAATACACCACTTATGTTAAAAGCGTTACGGCAAATTTATCGGTAAGGGCAAGCGCAAGTTTTAACGGTAGCGTTGTTGGCAAAATGGATAAGGGCGATTTGCTTTATTTGGAAAGCAAACAAAATGATTGGTATAAAGTAAAATACAAAAATGGCTACGCATATGTTAGCGCTTCCGAAAGCTACACTCAACTGTACATAATAAAGCAAAATGAAAAAAACATCGAAAGCGTTTTGCAAGTTGGCTACTCTTTGCTTGGCACTGAATATGTTTATGGCGCAGTTAGATATCACGATGGTCGAGGCAATTTGTTGTACAATTTTAGCAAAAAATATTTTGATTGTTCATCACTAACGCAATATATGTTTTACATTGGCGCAGGCGTTTTAATGGATACGACAAGCAGAAGCCAAAGCGTGCAAGGAAAGTTTGTTAACGCCTCAAACATACAGCGAGGCGATGTGATGTTTTTTACAAACTCAACTAGGTTTGACAACACAGGCATAGAAAGAATTGGGCATGTTGGAGTGTTTTTGGGCAACAACTACATTTTGCACACATCATCAGATTTTGCCGTTATCGAAGAAATTAATACTACTCGTTGGAATTATTTAATATCTGTAAAGCGTTTTGTATAAATTAGCGTTACTCTTTTGTATAAATTAGCGTTACTTTAAAATTAATTGTCTTTTGCAAGCTTGCAAATTTGTTAATTAAATAATATTAATATATTTTTGCTCACTTCAAACTTTTTTGTTAATTAAATAATATCAATACTCTTTTGCTCACTTGCAAACTTTTTTGTTAATTAAATAATTTTACTACCTCCTTACTTAAAGCAGTTTTAATGTACAGCGCCTACTACGATTTGTAGATTTGCTTAAATTGTTAAACTGCTTTAAGGTTTTTTTTGCTCAAATTGTTAAACTATTTTAAGAGCTTTTTTGCTCAAATTATTAAACTATTTAAGATGTTTTTTACTTATTTTAAAAAAAGTTGCATTTATTGCTTAATAAAAAATAAACAAATTGACTTTTAAATGTAATTTTGTTATGATAATAAGCAAAAGAGGAACAAATATGTTAAAATTTTTTGACACTACATTAAGAGATGGCGAACAATCGCCAAATTGTAGTATGAACAACGAAGAAAAATTAGAAATAGCTACCCAATTAGAACGCTTAAAAGTTGATGTAATTGAGGCAGGTTTTGCGGTATGCTCACACAACGATTTTCAATCTATTGAAGATATTGCAAAAAAAATAAAAAATTGCACAATTTGCAGTTTAGCAAGGGCGCTTCCTAAGGATATTGATTTAGCGTATGACAGCATTAAAAACGCTGTTAGCCCTCGTATACACACCTTTTTGGCAACTTCTCCTATCCATATGCAACACAAATTAAAAATGACTGAAGATGAGGTTGTAGAGCGCACTTTTAATATGGTGCAATATGCAAAAAAGTTGGTTAGCGACGTTCAATTTTCCTGCGAAGATGCAACTCGTTCTAATTTAAAATTTTTATCAAAAGTTGTGCAAACAGCGATAAAAGCTGGCGCAACAGTAATTAACATACCTGATACTGTTGGCATCGCTACACCGCAAGAAATTGAAACCATAATAACCTATTTAAAGCAAAACACCGATGTGGCTAGCGTACAGCTTTCTTTACATTGCCACAACGATTGTGGTGTGGCGGTGGCAAACTCTTTAGCAGGCATAAGATGTGGCGTCAACCAAATTGAGTGCACAATTAACGGCATTGGCGAACGAGCTGGCAACGCAGCCCTAGAAGAAATTGCAATGGCGCTTAAAACTAAAAACGATTTTTATAACATTTCATTTAACTTAGATACTCAACAGATATACCGAACAAGCAAAACGGTTTACAGCATTTTAGGTATTAAAGCTCCACTAAACAAAGCCATTGTTGGCGCAAACGCTTTTGCGCACGAATCTGGCATTCATCAACACGGATTAATGGAAGATAAAGCCACATACGAAATTATTGCGCCCGAGGATATTGGCATTAATAAAGATACTATTGTTTTGGGCAAACACTCTGGCAAACACGCATTTGCTAAGCGTTTGGAGGAATTGGGTTATAGCCCAACCGATGCCGAACTTGAGCATTTGTTTGAAATTTTTAAGGATATTTGCGATAAAAAGAAAGATATTACTGACCAAGACATTGAGGCTATTGTAAACAACAAAAAGTTTACTATCAAAAAAGGTAGCTACAAGTTATTAAAGTACAACGTTAATTCTAGCAATTTTACAACCGCATCTTGCGTTATTACATTGCAAAACGGCGACAACACTTTGGAGGAAGTTTCCATTGGCGACGGTCCAATTGCGGCTGCGTACAACGCTATTGATAAAATTGTAAATTGTCAAGGTCATTCACTAGAAAATTATGCAATCAACTCCATTTCTAACGGCAAAGATGCCTTGGGTGAAGTTATTATTAAGTTAAAGTTTAACGGAAGAACTTTTACTGGCCGTGGGCTTTCCACCGATATTATCGAATCTAGCATTTTAGCCTACTTAAACGGAATGAATAAAATTCTTGAGGAAAAGGATTTATGAAAATACAAATTTTAGATTCTACCCTGCGTGAAGGGGCGCAAGCTGTGGGCGTTGCCTACTCGGTTAACGACAAAATTAAAATTGTTAAAGCGTTGGACAGTTTCGGTATTGATATTATCGAAGCTGGCTTTCCTAATTCTAGCCCTAAGGAAGTGGAGTTTTTTAATCAACTTTCTAAACTAAAATTAGCCAATTCTAAAATATCCTCTTTTGGCGGCACAAAAAAAGTTGGCACTAAACCTTGCGAAGATGAAAATTTGCTTGCGCTTTTGGGCAGTAATACAGAGTATGTTACAATTTTTGGCAAAGCTTGGGATATACAAATTGATAAAGTTTTACAAATTAGTAACGAACAAAATTTGCAAATTATCGCTGAATCCATAGCGTTTTTAAAAAGTAAAAACAAAAAAGTTATTTTTGATGCGGAACACTATTTTGACGGCTATTTTGCCAACAAAAATTATGCGCTAAACATTGTGGAAGTTGCTTTTAACGCAGGCGCAGATGTTGTTACTTTGTGCGATACAAACGGTGGCACTCTACCACAAAATTTGCAGGCTTGTTTAACTGACACTCTTAGCAAATTTAACGGCAAAACTTTTGGCATACACTGCCACAACGACGCAGGTTGCGCCACTGCCAACACTTTAATCGCTACAAATTTGGGTGTAACGCACATTCAAGGCACAATGACAGGGCTTGGCGAAAGATGTGGCAACACCGATTTGAGCGAGGTTTTGCCAAGCTTAAAATTAAAAATGGATTTGCCTTTGAGCTTAGATTTAACGCAAATTACAAGCCTTAGCAATCAGATTAACGAAATTTCAAATATATTGCCAAACGGCACTAAAGCTTATGTTGGCAAGTTTGCTTTTACGCACAAAGCTGGCATGCATATTGACGCTATGAACAAATATGATAAAGCTTATGAACATATTTTACCAAAATGCGTTGGTAATAGCACTAAATTACTTGTTAGCGATTTATCTGGTAGGGCTTCCGTTTTGGACAAATTAAAATTAATTATGCCAGATATTACAAAAAACAGCCAAACCACAAAAGATATTTTAAACGAATTAAAACAGTTAGAATACAGTGGCTACGCTTTTGAGGGCGCAGACGCTAGCCTCGAAATTTTGTTTTTAAAACACTTAAACAAATACAAAAGCCATTTTGATTTGGTAAAGTACATCACTTCTTCTCAATTGCCTTCTGTTGATGAGCAACAAACTTCTTCAGCTATCGTTCACATTAAAGTGGGTAGCAAAAAAGAAACCGCAGGCGCTCTTGGCAATGGCCCAGTTAATGCGCTTGATATTGCATTGCGCAAGGCATTGGTGGTGTTTTTCCCACAGATTGCGAACATTCATTTGACCGATTATAAGGTGCGTGTGCTAGAAAATGAGCAAGCGACAACTGCCCGTGTTAGGGTTTTGATTGAATCAACTGACGGCATCAACCTATGGACAACCGTTGGCGTTTCCACCGATATTATTGAGGCAAGCTGGCTTGCGCTAACCGATGCAATCGAATACAAATTGAATGTGCTTAATAATTAACTTAACTATATTTAACACAAATTAACGGCGCTAAATGACAATAAAACTAAACTATATTAAATGAAAATTAGGTGCGCTTAATAATTAATCTTTATTATATTAAATACAAATTGAATGTGCTTATTAATTACATTAAATACAAATTAACGGCGCTAAATGACAATAAAAACTTAACCATAAAGGGGAATTTATGATAATAAATCTTAAAGACATTAAATTAAATGACAAAAATTTTTGTAAAGAGTTTAACGCATTCATTAACAAACTAGAGTGCAAAGAAAACACAACTATTGTTTTTGAAAACAAAGATTATCACTTTTTTGCGGATAATTGTATTGAAGAAGTTATTTATATGACAAATACTTGTGGCGAAAACGAAATGAAAATCCCCACAAAAAAAATTGGTATTATGCTAAAAAATTTGTGCAATCTAACGCTTGATGGCAATGGCGCAAAATTGCTTTATAACGGCAGAATGACAGAATTTGTTTTGCAAAACTGCAAAAATGTTATCATCAAAAATTTTGTTATCGATTTTGAAACTCCCACCGTTGCCGAATTTGAAGTTGTTAACAAAAAACTTTTCTATTTTGATATAAAGCCAAATGCCGAAGCGGGTTGCTCTACAAAATGCGGACACTTAAATTTTGCTTGCAAGTTGCCAAAAAGCAATTTTGTCATTCAAGAAAATGATTTGCACGGCACAACAAAGCGTATGATTTTAAATTCTTATGTTTTAACTAATCCGCTATTTTGCGCAATGGCAAAAACTTTAAAAAATGGTTTAGTGCGCATTTATTTGCCTTCAAAAGGCTTTAAAACTGGGTGTATTTATCAATTTTGCTCTGTTTTGCGTGATGGCACTGGCACATTTTTAGACAACTGCAACAATATTGAATTGCAAAATAACACCTATCACTTTATGCACGGTATGGGCATTTTGGCGCAACTTACAAAAGATATTACCATCAGCAACTGCAACTTTGTACCCAACAAAAAGCGTACAAGCGTTGCCTTTGCCGATTTAATTCATTGCTCTATGTGTTATGGAAAAATTTCTGTTACCAACTGCAATTTTAATGGTTCTCGTGATGATATTATCAATGTTCATGGCAACCACTTTAAAGTTACGGCTATCAATAATAATGTTGCGACAGTAAAATTTATGCACCCACAAACCTATGGCTTTTTAGGCTTTTTTGCAGGAGATACAGTAGATTTTATCAATCAAGATACGCTAGTTTCTATGCACACAAACACAGTTAAAAGCGCAAAAATGCTTGATAAATATCAAACGGAAATTGTGTTTGAAAACGCAATTCCTGCCCTTGACACAAGCTTGGTTTTAGAAAACGCTTCCAAAACAGCAAGCCTTTTTGTTGATAATATCGTGG
>JAVVTM010000058.1:0-8857 GCA_036653655.1 Clostridia bacterium
GTTCGCACAATAAGAGATAGCAAAAACTTTGCCTTTATCGAGTTAAATGACGGCACAAGTTTTAAATCAACTCAAGTTGTTTTTGACACCAATCTAGAAAATTTTAAAGATATTATTAAACAAAATGTTGGCGCTGGTTTACAAATTGAAGGCAAGGTGGTTTTGACACCTCAAATGCAACAACCCTTTGAAATCCACGCAAGCGCTATTTCTGTTGAAGCAACATCAAGCCCAAATTATCCGCTACAAAAAAAGCGTCATAGCATAGAGTTCTTGCGTGAAATTGCGCATTTACGCCCAAGAACAAACACTTTTTTGGCGGTATTTAAGGTTCGTTCTATTTGTGCGCAAGCAATTCATCAGTTTTTTGCAGAACGCAATTTTGTTTATGTAAATACTCCATTAATTACCGCAAGCGATTGCGAAGGCGCAGGCGAAATGTTTAAGGTTACCACATTAGATTTAAACAATTTACCACGCGATGAAAAGGGCGCAATTGATTTTACTCAAGATTTTTTTGGAAAATCTAGCAATCTTACCGTATCAGGGCAACTTGAGGCGGAGTGTTTTGCTTTAGCGTTTAAAAATGTTTACACTTTTGGCCCAACATTTAGGGCGGAAAACAGCAACACCACAAGGCACGCAGCAGAGTTTTGGATGGTTGAACCAGAAATTGCTTTTTCTAACTTAAATGATGATATGGACTTGGCAAGGGATATGATTAAGTTTGTTATTAAAACTGTGCTAGAAAAATGCCCAGAAGAAATGCAGTTTTTTAACCAATTTAACGACAAATTTTTAATTGAAAGGCTAAACCACATTGTTACAAGTGATTTTGTTAAAATTACCTATACCGAAGCAATAAAAATTTTAGAACAGCACAAAGATGAGTTTCAATATCCAGTTTATTGGGGCGCAGATTTGCAAACAGAACACGAAAGGTTTTTGACGGAACAAATTTACAAAATGCCAGTTTTTGTTACAGATTATCCAAAAGAAATTAAAGCGTTTTATATGCGTATGAACGAAGATAACAAAACAGTTGCAGCGGTAGATTTGCTTGTACCGGGCATTGGCGAAATTATTGGCGGTAGTCAGCGTGAGGAACGCCTCGACCTTCTAATAGCCCGTATTAAAGAGATGGGTTTGAAAGAGGATGATTATTGGTGGTATCTTGATTTGCGTCGCTATGGTGGCGTTAAGCACGCTGGGTTTGGTTTAGGATTTGAGCGTTTGGTAATGTACCTTACAGGTATGAGCAATATCCGTGATGTAATACCTTTTGCCCGCACAGTTAAAAACGCAGAGTTTTAATTGTAAGCAAAAAGCTAAACAAAAAGCTAAATAAATAAAGCTATTATTGAGCCTAACGATAAACAACGCTAGGCTTTTCTTTTAAAATAATAGTTATACAAATATAACCAATTAATCAAATATGTGATAATTGTCTAACTAAATAATGTTGTTATAGCGATAGAGTTTAAGTTTATTTTTTGAATGTTACTATGTTGTATCAAACATTATATGTAATTATGCGATATCAAACATTATAATGTACTACGCTGTATCAATTTGTATAATGTACTGTGCTATATTGATTAGTATAATGTAACTATGCGGTATCAAACATTATATGCAACTATGCCGTATCAAACAGTATATACAACTATGCGGTATCAATTAGTATAATGTAATTTTGACATATCAAATATTATTAAGACAAAATACAAAACATTTTAATAATTTATTTTGTGTAAAACAACTCTTTTTGATATAGAAAAAGTAATTATTTAACAAAAAAATGATGTATTTTGTTTAAAATAGCGCAATTTTGCTATGAATAAAAAAAATATTATGATATAATGTGCTAGTTTTAGGAGGCTATAATGAGTATTTTAACTATTAAGGGTTTATCACATGTTTATGATAGTAAGGTGCTATTTAAGGAGGCAGACTTAGTTATAAATAATGGCGAACATTGCGGTATTGTCGGCTTGAATGGCGCAGGCAAAACCACATTCATGAACATTATTTCGGGCATAGTTATGCATGACGAAGGGGAAATTAAGTGGCTTAATGGTATTAGGTGGGGCTACTTGGATCAACACGCAGATATAGACCGTTCTTTAACAATAATGGAATATTTGATGAGTTCATTTGACCATTTACATCAATTAAACGCTAAAATGGAAGAAATGTATGAGGAAATGTCTACTGAAAATGATGAAGAAAAATTGTCGCAGTTGGTAAATAGGGCAAGCGCAATTATGGAAAGGCTAAACGAAGAAGACTATTACGATTTGGAAAATAAAATTAAAAAAGTTGCCAATGGTTTGGGTTTGGGCAACCTTGGTTATGATAGTGTTATTGGCAAATTGTCAGGTGGTCAGCGTGCAAAAGTTATACTATCACGCTTGCTTTTAGAAAATTTGGATGTAATGTTATTGGATGAGCCAACCAACTTTTTGGATATTGAGCATATTGATTGGTTGCGCAAATTTTTGGATACTTTTAAAGGGACTTTTTTGCTAATTAGCCACGATGTTGATTTTTTAAATAAAGTGTGCAAATATGTTATTAACATAGAAAACAAACAAATTAAAAAATATTCGGGCACATATGATGATTTTATGTCGCAATATGAGTCCAACGCAAAACAATATGCCGAAACCTATGAAAGACAGCAACGAGAAATTAAAAAAATGGAAGAATATATTGCAAAAAACAAGGCTCGAGCGGCAACTGCTGGCATGGCAAACAGCCGTAAAAAGATGTTAGAAAAAATTGATGTTATGGAAAAACCTATTTCTATGGCGCCTGCAAATTTTAATTTTCCTTATGCGCAGTTGGTTACAAAAGATTTGTTAATTGCCGAAAAGTTGTTGATTGGTTATGAGGGTAAAGCAATTTTGCCAGAAATTAATATCCATATGTCATCAAGCGCAAAACTTTGGATAAGAGGTACTAATGGCTTGGGCAAAACAACATTGCTTAAAACATTAATGCAATTGATACCTGCAATAAAAGGCAAATTTAGGTTTAATATAAACAGCAAAATTAATTATGTTGAGCAAGATTTAAATTTTCACGGGGAGCAAAGCGCAATCGGCTATATGAATGATATTTATCCTCGTATGGGTCAAAAGGAAATTAGGGCGCAACTTGCAAAAGTTGGCATAATTAAAGAATTGTCAACACGAGCCCTAAGCACATTGAGCGGTGGCGAGCAAGTTAAAGTTAAGTTGTGCGCAATGATGAACAAAGAATGCAACATTTTAATTTTAGATGAGCCAACAAACCACCTTGATGTTGTAGCAAAAGAGGCGTTGCAAGAAGCGTTAATCGCATATGAAGGCGCAATTATTTTGGTCAGCCACGAAATACCTTTTGCAAAAGCTGTGTGCAATGACATTTTGGATTTGGAATTTTAGCGCAAGAACGCAACATTATAATTAAGCAGTTAAGCAACAATAACGCAACATTATAATTAAGCACCCAAGAAACAAAAGCGTAAACTGTTGAACTTAAAAGCAAAAGCCTTAAAATAACAGCTAAAGTTTGACAAAATTGAACATCGGATTTTGATAAATGAAGTAAGATTGGTTATACAAATATAATCATATAAAGTTAATTAATTAGTTATAATTATCTAATAAATAACATTAAAAATAACAACCATTGTGTGGTTGTTATTTTTTTACATTATAGTTTGTTTTTACTTTAAAGTTTGTTTTTGCACGCATATCATTTTTGTTTTTGCACGCATATCAATTTGTTTTTGCTTTCGCTTGTTAATTTGTTTTGCGCTTTAGCATTCAACTCACTTTAAAGCTTTTGTTTGTAATTAATGCTATTATATTTTGTTTAAAGTTTTAGCAAAAATTAGTTCATCGCCTTTTCAACAGCAACTGCGCAAGCAACTGAAGCGCCAACCATTGGGTTGTTGCCCATACCAATTAAGCCCATCATTTCTACGTGAGCAGGAACAGATGAAGAACCAGCAAATTGAGCGTCGCTGTGCATTCTGCCCATTGTGTCGGTCATGCCGTATGAAGCAGGGCCAGCCGCCATATTGTCTGGGTGTAGGGTACGGCCAGTGCCACCGCCAGAAGCGACAGAAAAATATTTTTTGCCATTTTCGATGCACCATTTTTTGTATGTGCCTGCAACTGGGTGTTGGAAACGAGTTGGGTTGGTTGAGTTGCCAGTAATAGAAACGTCAACGCCTTCATATCTCATAATTGCAACGCCTTCTTGAACGTCATCACAGCCATAAACTTTAACTTCTGCGCGTTCGCCTTTAGAAAAAGATTGTTCTTTAACAATTTTAAGTTCCGTTGTAAAATAGTTGTACTCAGTTTCAACAAAAGTGAAACCATTAATACGGCTAATAATATAAGCGGCATCTTTGCCCAAGCCATTAAGAATAACTTTTAAAGGTTTTGTGCGCACTGTGTTTGCAGAGCGAGCTATGCCAATTGCGCCTTCTGCGGCTGCAAAAGACTCGTGTCCTGCAAGAAATGCAAAACATTTGGTTTCTTCTTTAAGCAACATTGATGCAAGATTGCCATGCCCAATGCCAACTGCGCGTTGGTCGGCAACTGAACCGGGGATACAAAATGATTGTAAGCCAATGCCAATTGCAACAGCTGCGTCAGCTGCTTTTTTGCAACCTTGTTTGATTGCGATTGCGCAACCAACAGTGTATGCCCAAACTGCATTTTCAAATGCGATTGGTTGAATTGAACGAACTAATTCATCAACATTAATGCCTTTAGCTGTACAAATATCTTTAGCGTCTTGCAAATCTTTAATGCCATATTCAGCAAGGGCGATATTAATTTTGTCTATTCTTCTTTCATAACTTTCAAATCTTACGCTCATTTCTGTTGCCTCCTATTCGTTGCGTGGGTCGATATACTTAACACCCTCTTTAAATCTACCGTAAGAGCCGGTAAACTTAACCAAAGCATCATTTGCAGACATACCTTTTTTGATAGCCTCCATCATTTTGCCAAGGTTTACAAATTCGTAACCAATAATTTCGCTATTTTCATCTAAAGCGACTCTAGTGATATAGCCTTCTGCCATTTCAAGATATCTAACGCCAGCCTTGTTTGTGCTAAACATTGTGCCCACTTGAGAACGCAAACCTTTGCCCAAATCTTCCAAACCAGCGCCAATAGGCAAGCCGTCTTCAGAAAAAGCAGATTGAGTCCTGCCATAAGCGATTTGCAAAAACAATTCACGCATGGCGGTGTTGATAGCATCGCAAACTAAATCGGTGTTAAGAGCTTCTAAAATAGTTTTGCCGGGTAAAACTTCGGCAGCCATAGCCGCAGAGTGAGTCATACCAGAACAGCCTAAAGTTTCAATTAAAGCTTCTTCAATAACGCCATTTTTAACGTTAAGTGTTAATTTGCATGCGCCTTGTTGTGGAGCGCACCAGCCAATACCATGAGTCAAGCCACTAATATCGGTAATTTGTTTAGATTGTATCCATTTTCCTTCTTCAGGGATAGGAGCAGGGCCGTGGTTAGCGCCTTTTTTTACAACACACATATTAAGAATTTCTTGTGAATATTGCATTAAGAAAGTCCTCCTTTATTTGTCTATTAATTAACAATAATAAGTATAACACAAATGTACAGTTTTGAAAAACAATTTTATTAAATTATTAAATTATTTGTAAAATTTGCAAAGCAGTGCTATAATAGTTATAATTATTACAAAAATGATGCAAAATTGGAGGATTAAATGATTAAGGAAAATATACTTGATGTGTTGAAGGCTAGAGGTTTTGTTAAACAGGTTGTTTACGAAGATGATTTGTACAAATTATTGGGCGAGGAATCTGTTCCATTTTACATTGGGTTTGACCCAACTGCCGACAGTTTACACGTTGGTCATTTTTTGGCGTTGATGGCGATGAGCTGGATGCAAAAAGCGGGGCACAAACCGGTAGTTTTAATTGGTGGTGGCACTGGCAAAATTGGCGACCCAAGCGGAAGGACTGATATGCGCAAAATGATGACTGATGATATGATTAAGCACAATTGCGATTGCTTTAAAGTTCAGATGTCAAAGTTTTTCACTTTTGAGGGCGAAAACGGCGCCGTTATGGTTAACAACGCAGATTGGCTTGATAAATTAAATTATATCGAATTTATTAGGGATATTGGCGTGCATTTTTCTGTTAACAAGATGTTAACCGCAGAATGTTTTAAGTCTAGAATGGAAAAGGGCTTGTCTTTTTTGGAATTTAACTATATGCTAATGCAAAGTTACGACTTTTTATATTTATACAAAAATTACGGTTGCAAGCTTGAATGTGGCGGAGATGACCAATGGAGCAACATTTTGGCAGGCGCAGATTTAATACGCAGAAAGGAGCAAAAACCAGCTTTTGCTATGACTTTTACCTTGCTTACAACAGCGGAAGGCAAAAAAATGGGCAAAACTCAGGCAGGCGCAGTTTGGCTTGATAAAACCAAAACAACTCCTTACGAATTTTATCAATATTGGCGCAATATTGCCGATAGCGATGTGGAAAAATGTTTAAAATTGCTAACATATTTAGATTTAGATGTCATTGCAAGTTTGATACCTCAAGCAGGCGCAGACGGCTATGAAAAAATGATTAACATTGCAAAAATGCGTTTAGCTTATGAAGTTACAAAAATTGTTCACACTGAGGAAGATGCCGAACTAGCGCAAAAACAATCGCTTTCTGCTTTTGGTTTGGGCGAAGAAGAAGATATGCCAGCGGTGGAAATTGCAGAGGGCATTAACAATATTGTTGATGTTTTGATAGCTTGCAATTTGTGCGCTTCTAAAGGCGAAGCAAGAAGATTGCTTGCAGGTGGCGGTGTTAAAATTGGCGATGATAAAGCTGATGAAAATTGCGTTTTAAGCAAAGAAGCGCTTAATGTTGGCGTTATTTTGCATAAAGGCAAAAAAATTCATATTAAAGTAACCTCAAAATGAAAAATTATTACACCATTGAAAACGATGTAGAAAGCACAATTACAATAAAAAAATCAACTTTTATCTGCAATTTAATTAAAATTGAAAATGCAGATGACGCAACTCTAAAATTAAAGCAAATCAAAAAAAAGTACGCTGATGCCACACACAATTGCTATGGCTACATTGCAAACGAAATTGCAACCGAACAGCGCTTTTCAGATGATGGCGAGCCACAAGGCACAGCCGGGTTGCCAATTTTAGAAGTGTTAAAAAAGAGGGAAGTTTTTAAAGTTTTGGCGGTTGTTACAAGATATTTTGGCGGTGTAAAGTTGGGCGCAAGCGGGCTTGTTAGCGCATATACAAAAAGCGTTACAGAGGCGTTAGCCAAAGCTAAAATTGTGTTTAATATGCTTTCGGTTTGCTTGCAAATTGAGTGCGATTACAATGCGCTTAGCTTGGTGCAAAATGTTTGCTTGCAACAAAAGGCGGTTATTAACGCAATTGATTACTCTAGCAACATTGTGTTTACGGTATTTGTTCCTGTTCAACAATGCGAGTTGTTTAAGGCAAATATTATTGACAAGACTTGTGGAAAGAGTATAATAAGAGAGATAAAACAAATATATTTTCAATATTAGGAGAGTAAAAGCGATGAAAATTATCAAAACAACAGAGCCAAAGCAAAAACCAGATTTTTCTAAGTTAGGGTTTGGAAAGTATTTTTCTGACCATATGTTAATTATGGATTATGCCAATGGCGAGTGGCAAGAACCTGTTATTTGTCCTTATTCAAAATTTGAAATGGAACCAAGCACAACAGTATTACATTATGCGCAAGGTATTTTTGAAGGCGCAAAAGCATATAAAGATGCAGATGGCAATATTACAACTTTTAGATTAAAAGACAATTTTGCTCGTATGAACAGAAGCGCCGAAAGGTTGTGTATGCCAACACTTGATGCCGATTTGGTTATTAAATGCATTAACAAACTTTTAAAAATTGAAGCAGATTGGATACCAACAGCAGTTGGCACAGCGCTATATATCCGCCCAACAATGATTGCAACAGATGCAGCATTGGGCGTGCACGCAAGCCATTCTTACAGGTTTTTTGTAATACTATCACCAGTTGGCGCATATTACGCAAACGGTTTAGCTCCTACAAAAATCTTGATTGAAGACAAATATGTGCGCGCAGCAATTGGTGGCACTGGCGAAGCAAAATGTATGGGCAACTACGCATGCAGTTTGTTGGCTGGCGAACAAGCTCAACAAAAAGGTTACGACCAAGTTTTGTGGCTTGATGCTAAACAAAGAAAGTACATTGAAGAAGTTGGCGCAATGAATATGTTTTTTGTAATTGGCGACGAAGTTTGCACACCAAAACTTGTTGGCAGTATTTTGCCGGGTATCACTCGCAATTCTGCAATCAAAGTTTTAAAGAAAGCAGGCTATAAGGTTAGAGAAAGAAGGATTTCTGTTGACGAAGTTATCAAAGCTTACAATGAGGGCAATCTTAAAGAAGCGTTTGGCACAGGCACAGCGGCAGTTGTTTCTCCAGTTGGTTTGTTTGGTTACAAAGGCAAAGATTTGGTTGTTAACAACAATAAAATGGGCGCTATAACAGAATTTTTGTACAACAAATTGACAGGTATTCAATACGGAACAGAAGAAGATACTTTCCATTGGGTTAAAAAAGTTAACTAATTGTATTAATATTTAGCGAACTAATTACAGTTGATTGCTAAACATAAAGTTGTAATAACAATAATACATAAATAGTTATAACATAATACATAAATAGTTATTACAAAAAAAATAAACAACAAAAAACTAAACGCAACAATTTGTTGCGTTTTTTTATACAAATATGTTTAATTGAGTTAAA
>JAVVTM010000059.1:0-8833 GCA_036653655.1 Clostridia bacterium
TACAATAGAATAATTAAATAGTTTCAAAAACAATAGAATAATTTAATAGTTTCAAATAAAATATAGCGCTAAATAAACTAACAAAAAAAGGGTAGTTTTCACTACCCTTTTTATTTAATAATTAACTTAAATTTGCCTCATTTTGCTAAGTACATAGCTTAAATTATTGACTATGTTTACTCTATTTTGCAAACAAAAAAGCATAAACGACAACTATTTAATAACTACGCAATCAAAAGCAACAACTATTTAACAATTATTCTAGTAAATTAAATCTAGCAAACCAATATCGCCATCATCACGCAAATAAACAACATTTACTAAATCGTTTTTATCATTAATAAACACATAAAATTTGTGTCCAATAAGTTCTAGTTCTTGCATTGCATCGGTTGTGCTCATACGAGTTAATGGTGTTGGTTTTACACGAACAAGTAAGGTTTCTTTTTCTTCAGGAACATCAAAAATTGTATCATCTTCTTCAAAAGCGTTTTGTTTAAGGTTCTTTTTTAATTTTGTCTTATGTTTTCTTATTTGTCCTTCAATTTTTGGTAAAACAGTATCAACGTTATCGTACATATTGTCAGAAGTTACTTCACTTCTAATTAAACCTTTGCCGTAGTTTATGGTAATTTCCATACAGTACTTGTCTTTGCCAATGCCTTTCATATTTACTCTAACACTTACAGAATCATCAAAGTACTTTTCAAACCTAGCAATCTTTTTTTCTAAAATGTTTTTTAATTTTTCAGACACTTCATAGTTTTTGTTAATAATTTCAATTTTCATAATAAGCCTCCTTAGTAATAATTTATTAGCTACTTATATTTTACCATATAATTAATCAAAAGAAAATACCCAATTTAACTTTTTTTAAATACAACCTCATTTTCTTGCATTATACATAAAATATTGTCCTTAATTTGAATTTTTCCTGCTAAAATTTGGTCGCTTAGCGCATCTTCGATATATTTTTGTACTGCACGGCGAAGTGGTCGTGCGCCATATTCAACATCAAACCCTTTTTCGACAATATATTCCTTAACGCTTTCATCAACGGTTAAAGTAATATCTTGTTTTTTTAGCCTTAAAATTAACTGATTAATAATAATATCGGCAATTTTTTTAATATCTTCCTTTTCTAGCTTATGGAAAATAATAATATCATCAATTCGGTTAATAAATTCTGGTTTCATTGTTTGTTTTAGCGCATTAAGGTGCTTTTCTTTGCTTTTTTCTTCTTCAAGTTCCGTATTATTTGAAAAACCAAGTTTTGGCATAGCGTTAATATCGCTTGCTCCAATATTTGACGTCATAATTACGATAGTATTTTTAAAATTAACCGTCCTACCTTGCGAGTCAGTTAGCCTGCCGTCTTCCATAATTTGTAGTAGCAAATTAAACACGTCTGGGTGCGCCTTTTCAATTTCATCAAACAAAATTACAGAGTAAGGTTTTCTGCGCACTTTTTCGGTTAATTGACCGCCTTCTTCATAGCCAACATACCCCGGAGCTGAACCAATTAGCTTTGAAACATTGATTTTTTCCATATATTCGCTCATATCAAACCTTATCATTAGGTTTTCATCGCCAAACATATATTCGGCAAGCGCTTTGCACAATTCTGTTTTGCCAACGCCAGTAGGGCCTAAAAATATGAAAGAACCTATTGGTCGCTTTGGGTCTTGCAATCCAGCTCTTGCCCTGCGCACAGCTTTAGAAACGGCATTTATCGCTTCATCTTGTCCAATAACTCGCTTGTGCAATTCATTTTCCAAATTCAACAATTTTTCGCTTTCGCTTTGAGTTAATTTCGATACAGGTATTGATGTGCTTGATGACAAAATTTCGGCAATATCATTTTCATCAACCTCTAATAAGACGTCTTTTTTTGAGTTTTTCCAAGCGTCTTTTCTTTCTTTTAAGGTCGCTTCTAAACTTTTTAATTCTTTTTGAATAATTGATGCAGTTTCATAGTCTTTTTTTGATACCGCATTGTTTAAATTAATTGTTTTTGCGGTAATTTTAGCTTCAATTTCTTTAACATCATCGGGGCTAACAAAATTGCTAATCCTTTTTTTACTGCACGCCTCATCAATTAAATCAATTGCCTTATCTGGCAAAAATCTATCGCTAATGTATCTATCCGAAAGTTCCGCTGCAGCCTTAATTGCGCCTTGTGTAATGCTTACTTTGTGGTGCGCCTCATATTTATTGCGCAAACCATTTAATATAGTAATAGTTTCTTCAACGGTTGGCGGTTCAACAATAATTGGTTGAAATCTACGCTCAAGCGCCGCATCTTTTTCAATATGTTTGCGATATTCGTTGATTGTTGTTGCTCCAATAGTTTGCAATTCGCCACGAGCAAGCATAGGTTTTAAAATATTGCCTGCATCCATAGAACCTTCTGCGCTTCCTGCGCCAACAATATTATGAATTTCATCAATAAAAACAATAATATTGCCATCGGCTTGAATTTGTTTTATAGCGCTTTGCAAACGCTGCTCAAATTCGCCACGATATTTTGTGCCTGCAACAACGCTTGCCATATCAAGAGAAAATATTTTTTTATTTTTAAGCATTTCGGGCACATTTCCCTCTACAATTGCCTGCGCTAAGCCCTCAACAACGGCAGATTTGCCAACGCCGGGCTCGCCAATTAAAACTGGATTGTTTTTTGTGCGCCTTGATAAAATTTGAATTATCCTATCAATTTCTTTCGACCTGCCAATAACAGGGTCTAATTTCTTTTGACGCGCTTTTTCCGTTAAATCAACACCCAATTTTTCCAATTTGTAAATGTTACCGCCGTCATCATTGCCTTCATTGTTTTCATTTTGTTCATTGCCATTAAAATCGCCAGAATTAAAACCGTTATCATTTGGATTAAAAGCGTTGTTAGCGCTAAAACTAATTTTAAAGCCCTTAGGAAAGCCACTATTTTGCTCGCCAAATTGGTTATCATCAACAAAATTGTTAGATAGCAACATTTGTTTTATTTTTGCAATTAATCCGTCGATATTTGTAAACCCCAAATTTACTAAAGCGTTGACCGCATAGCTATTGGTTTGTTGCAAAATTGCAAACAACATCAATTCGCAACTAATCTGCGTATTGTGTGTTTCGGCGTACTCGTTTGCTTGTAATAAAATTTTTTCAACTCTAGTAGACAACTCAATTTGCGCAGAATTGCCACTAAGTCGAATAATTTTTGGTATATCGTTAACGGTAATTCCGTTAGCTTTTAAAAGTTTGCTTGCAGAAGAATCCTCTGCAAAAATAATACCGCACAACAAGTGTTCCGTACCAACAATACCGCCCGATTTGTATGCATATTCTTCTGCTTTCGCAACAGCAATTTTTGCTATATCATCAAAATTCATACTCATTATTTTTTACCTCCATTTTCGTATGGCAAAAGTTTTTCTCTAACTAATTTTGCTCTTATTATATCTCTATCCTTAACTTCTAACGCCTTTTTGCTAATTAGGCACAAATTGGCAGGATGAATTAGCGTGTAAAGGTTGTTAATTAAATCATTTGGAACATCCAAAAGTTCATAAGAAACGCCCAATTTTACCTTAGCAAGCAAGCCCAAACATTCGCTACTTGTAATGGTTCTTGCGTGTGTTAAAATGCCAAAAGCACGCATAATGCTATCTTGAATTTCCACTTTAGAAAGTTTTATTAGTTTTTCTCTTTCAATAATTTCGGTTTCGCAAATATTTGTAACAACATTTTTAACACGATTTAATATTTCAATTTCGTTTAAACCAAGGCTTGCTTGATTGCTAATTTGATAAAAATAACCTTCAGCCTCACTGCCTTCGCCATAAACTCCTCTTGTTGTAATGCCAGCTTTTTGCGCATTATTGATAATATTACTAATGTTGCCCGTGATAGTTAAAGCAGGCAAAAAAAGCATTACAGAAGCGCGCATTCCTGTGCCTAAATTTGTAGGACAACTTGTCAAATAACCCAACTCGTTGTCGTAGGCGTAATTGATTTTTTCGTTAAGCAAATCATCCAATTTGTTAATTACATCATATGCGCTTTCCAAATTTAACCCTTTTAACACGCATTGCGCACGAATATGGTCCTCCTCGTTTATCATAACGCTAATGCTTTCATCTTCACTAATTGCAACTGCGCCAATGTCGTTTTTTTGCATTAATTCTTTGCTTATTAGGTGTTTTTCCGTCAACGCTACTTTTTCAATTTCGCTAAGTTTATTCATTTTAAAAAAGTTAACCTTAAACATTTTTTTGCAAACATCTTCAATATTTTTATATAAAATAGAATAAATTTCTTCTTCCTGACCAGTTAATTTGTGAGGAAAAGGCAATTCATTAATGTTTCTTGCCAATCTAACGCGTGTTGTTATGACAATATCATCATATTTACTCATTTTTGCCCTCCTTATTTTTAATATCTAAAATTTGCTTTTGCAATTTTGCCGCTTCTTCATAGTTTTGATTTTGCACAGCGTTTTGCAATTTTGCCTCAAGCGCCAAAATTTGACTTTGTTTAATATCCATTTTTGGCGATTTGCCTTTGTGAGGCGCAATTGCCATATTATTTTTAAATTTTTGCGCAATATCTTTAAAAGTATTGTAACATTCGGCGCAACCAAACTTATAATTTTTTAAAATTTCTTGTTCGGTAGTGCCACACTTGCACACCCTTAATTTATATTGAGGTTTGTAATCATCAAAAATTGACGCAATAAATTTTGCCGGATTAAACATATCGTTAATAGGCATAAGTTTTATTTGCTCTGCGCAATCAGCGCACAAATGTTTTTCGGCTGTAATGCCGTTTATTGTTTGTTTATAATACATTGTTGCAGGTTTTAAACCACACATTTCACACATAATTTGTTCCATATTTACCTCCTACTTTTTTAATAAATATATTAATAGTTCTTTAAAAATATTTTTTCGCACATCAAAATTAATTGCAACAGGAAAAGTTAAAGCCTTTTCACTTAACATACTTTTGGCAAGTTCCATTTCGTTTTCCTCAATTAAACCGTTGGATAACAGTCGTTCTAAAATATCCGATGCCTTGTTAAATGTTAATTTAGGCGAAGAATCAATTTCTTTTAGTATGTTATTAATAATGTTTTCTTTTTCTTCATTAAGTTTTAATACGGTAACAAAACCACCGCCACCACGCCTACTTTCAATAACAAAACCCTTATCAAGTGTAAATCTAGTGCTTAACACATAGTTTATTTGGCTTGGAGCGCAAGAAAAATAATTTGCAAGTTCGTTTCGTGATAGCTTAATTGTATCCTCATTGCCAATAATATCTAAAATAAACTGTTCTATTACATCACTTATATTTGCCAATTATTTCACCTCCTAAAGTTAGACTATCTTTGACCTTTGATATTATTATATCATTTTAAAAAAGTTTGTCAATAGGTAAAATGTAATATTTTTGTAAAAAAACATAAAAAAATTAAAGTTATAAAACACACAATAAAATACAATTTTGCTAAACACATAAAAAATTTAAGCTATTAAACGCACTTATAGCAAAAAGCATAAAAAAAACTGGCGTTTGCCAGTTTAAATTACTTTAAAACTAATAAGATGTTGTATATACAATTATTTGTTTAAATTTTAATGATGTTTTACTATTAATAATACTCTAAGCGTATTTATTTTGTAAAATTATCAAAATTTGCGCCAAGATTTTTTAGATAATCCTTTAAATCACTATTTAACGACTTATCACGCAACGCATATTCGATTGTAGCTTCCAAATAACCTTGTTTGTCGCCAACATCGTATCTTCTACCCTCAAAATCGTAGGCAAAAACGCCCGCAGATTTTGCGATGTTTTCGATTGCATCTGTCAAATAAAACTCTCCATTGTCGTGCGCTTTTAATTTTTCAATAAAATCAAAAATATCTGCATTAAAAACATATCTGCCCATGCTTGCTAATGTTGAAGGCAATTCTTTTAAAGTTGGTTTTTCTTTAATGCCAAGCAACTCCGTATATCTGCCTTTGGTTTGCCCCGGGATTACAATGCCATATTTTGTTGCATTTTCTTTAGTAACATTTTGGCAACCCAAAATGGTTTTTCCTGTGGTATCATAAGCGTTAATAAGCTGTTTTAAGCAAGGATTAGTTGGATTATAAACAATATCATCGCCAAACAACACTGCAAAAGGCTCGTTTCCGACAAAAGCTTTAGCTTGCATTACAGCGTCAGCTGAACCTTTCATTTCTTTTTGTCTAACATAAAAAATTTGCGCAAGATTAGCGATATCGTGCATTTTTTTAATTTCTTCGTGTTTTTTGCCTTTAATCAAAATTTGTTCTAGCTCAACGGAAAAATCAAAATGGTCCTCAATACACTTTTTATTTTTACCTAAAATAATCAAAATTTCAGTTATGCCACTATTTACGGCTTCTTCAACAACATATTGTAGCGTTGGAGTATCAACAATAGGCAACATTTCTTTAGGAATTGCCTTTGTAGCGGGCAAAAATCTTGTGCCAAAACCAGCAGCAGGAATTACAGCTTTTTTAACTTTCATCATTCACCTCTAATTATTGTGTTATAAATTTAAATTTTTAGCGCTAATATTTGCAATTTAACTTAATTTGCTCAATATTGATAAAAAAATTTAAATATATGTTTTTTAATTTATTAACATTATAATATCATATATATATGTTTTATTCAAGTAATTATTTCGGTTTTGAAAAAATTAATAAAATTAAAATTAATAAAAAAATCAATAAAATTAAAAATAATAATAAATTAATAAAATTAAAATTATAAAAAAAATAAAAAAATTAAATAAAAATTAATAAAAAAATAATAAAATTAAATAAAAAGCTTTACAAACATATGTTTGTATGGCATAATAAGTATATGAAAAAGATATTGCATTGTGATGCTAACAATTTTTATGCATCAGTAGAAGTCATGTTAGATAGTTCGCTAAATGGTAAGCCAGTGGCAGTTAGTGGCAATATAGAAAAACGCCACGGCATAATTTTGGCAAAAAATTACATTGCAAAACAGTTTGGAGTAAGCACTGGCGAGGCAATTTGGGAGGCAAAATTAAAGTGCCCCAACCTTGTTTGTGTGCTTCCTCATATGGAAGAATACAACAGAATTAGCAAGCAAATTTTTAACATCTACACCGAGTACACCGACCGTGTTGAGCCATTTGGCATTGATGAATGTTGGTTAGATGTAACCAATTCGCAAAAGTTATTTGGCGATGCAACAACCATTGCAAACACAATTAGGGAGCGTGTTAAAGCAGAAATTGGCATTACTATTTCTGTTGGCGTATCCTTTACAAAAATTTTTGCAAAGCTTGGTTCAGATTTAAAAAAGCCAGACGCCACCACAGTTATTGATGAAAACAACTACAAAACTTTAGCGTGGGCGTTGCCTGTAAGTGAACTTTTGATGGTTGGTAAAAAAACTTTAGTTGTATTTAACAAACTAAACATTAAAACAATCGGCGATTTGGCAAATTATGATGATGGCGTACTTTCCTATCATTTGGGCATTAATGGCAAAAAATTAAAAAATTATGCAAACGGCATTGAAGATGAAGATGTCAAGTTTTGTTACCAATGGAAAGTGCCTGATTCTGTTGGGCACAGCACAACATTGCCAAAAGATATAACGCAAGATGATGAGGTAAAAAGCGTGCTAATGGCGCTTTCAGAGATGATAGCAACAAGGTTACGCAAATATGGCTTGCGTGCAAAAGGCATCACTTTAGGCGTAAAAACTAACGATTTAAACACTTTAGCTAGGCAAAAAAAACTAGATAGCTACATTAGCAACAGCACGGATATTTTTAATTTAGCTTTTTCAATTTACAAAGAAAACTGTTTAAAACACGCCACATTGCCAATCCGTGCGCTATCAATATCCACCTACGACCTTAACTTTAATTTTGAAAGCACGCAAACAAATATGTTTGGCGACAATTCTGCAAAAAAGGATAATTTAGAAGTTAGCATTGATAAAATACGCAATAAATACGGGTATAGTTGTGTTAAAAAAGGTATTGTTATGCAACATAAAGACTTGACTGAAGATTTGCAATAGTAACATTTTTGCAATTTTTCTTTAATTCTAGTTTATTTTTAAAATAATTAATATTATGTTTTTTATTATATTTTATGTTTTTTGCAATATTTTTTTAATTTTATTGTTTTCACTTAAACTAATTTTTGTATTATTTTTTCTTTAATTTTTGTTTATTTTTACAAAAATTAATATAATTATTAGTTTTTTATATTTAGTAAAATTTAACAATTTTTTATTATATGTTTTTTATATTTAGTAAAATTTAACAATTTTTTATTACTAATTTGTTTTATTTATTAAAATTTAACAATTTTTTGCAAAAAAAAACTGCTTCTTACGAAACAGTTTTAATTTTAATGTTATTTTGCGTACTCAACACTTCTAAGCTCTCTAATTACGTTAACTTTAATTTGACCTGGATATTCCAACTCAGATTCAAGTTTTTGCGCAATTTCTTTAGCCATAAATATTGAAGCGCCGTCATCAACAACCTCTGGTTTTACTATTACTCTAATTTCTCTACCAGCTTGTATTGCGTAAGATTGTTCAACACCTTCAAAAGAATTTGCGATTGCTTCCAATTTTTCTAATCTCTTGACATAATTTTCAATAGATTCTCGCCTTGCACCCGGCCTAGAACCAGATATTGCATCTGCCGCTTGTACAAGAATAGCTTCAAGCGTTTTAGCTTCCACATCGCCGTGGTGAGCTTCGATACAATGCATTACTTCTTTACTTTCTTTATATT
>JAVVTM010000060.1:0-8756 GCA_036653655.1 Clostridia bacterium
ATATTTAGTTTGTAGCCGTCCTTAATAACATTTTCAGGGATTAGATTTTTTAAGCCAGAAGCATCGCCGTTTAAGCCAATTACCTCAACAGATTTGCCAGACACAGTGTAGATACTCTTTACAATTTCATTTTTGTAAGCAAAATTTGTAAAGTCAGCTACAAGAGCGTCGTGCTTTAAACTGTCATAAATGTAACCACTTTTTGGTGCTTCAAGCACAATGCCGTTAGAAGGTATTACTGCCTTTTTAATTTCAAATGTGCCAACGCTTTTGCCTTTGCTAACCACAATTTTATATTTTTCGCCGTTAGCGCTATCTTTAAAGTTAATTTTAAAGTTGTACTTACCAGCGCTTGCAGTTGCAAAATCAAACGCACTTACAAGTTGCTCGCCACCTGCTGTAACCTTATAATATTCCATATGCAAAAATTGTGAGTTAGTGCCGACAATTTCGATTGGTTTATTTGGCTTTTTGTATTCTCTAACTATTGTATCTTCGGTGTTGCTAATATCCACCTTAATAGTGCTTTTAGCAATGACATAATCAATTTGCAAGCTAGCATTTTTGTAATTGCCAAAAGTATCAACTACGTCATATTTTACGGTGTATTCTCCCACTTCACTTGGAGCGCCCGTTAAAGCGGTTGCGCTACCCTTTTTGTAGAAGGTTGGAGTTGCCGTAGAAAATGCGCTATATTCACTTTTGTCAAATTCCACTTGCTCAACAAACAATTTTGGATAAATATTTAATATGCCATACTCGTAATTTTTTGCGTCATTAATTTGCAAATTAGCGTAAGTTCTTTGCAAAATTTCTATTGACATTTCAATTTCGCCCTTATAGTTTTTAGCGCCAAGATAGCCATCAACATAGGCAATGCTGATTGTTACTTTATAATTGCCTGCATTTTTAATTTCGGCAACAACGGTTGGTGTTTCGCCTGCTTTAGAATATTCAATTTTGCTAATTATGCACTTAATATTATCGGTATTAGCGTTGAAAGTGTAATTAAACGCCTTGCCATCATAAATATTTGTACGGTCTGGTTGACCATCCATTTTGATTGAAGAAGAAATATCTTTTTGTAGTATTGTAACAATATTTGGAGATGGCTTATCAATAATAAAGCTACTGGTTTGTATTAATTTGATAGAATATGTGCCAATATCATTTATTGCAAGAGGGCTTAGCGGATCATAATTTGCGTCATCTGTAGAATATTGCAAATCATAAGCAGAAGCTTTAATCTCAGCAACAACCAATTGCTTTAATTCATCTGACAAATTTGTGATAATTTTTGTTATGTCAATAATTAAATTATCTGCAAAAAACTTAGATAGTGTTACGCCATATTCAAAGCTGTCCTTATTTAAACTTAATGATAAGGCAACTGAAGCTCGTTTAATCTCGGCAAAAGGCTCTGATATTAAAGCAAATTTGTAGTTTTTAGCCTCATCAATAGCTTTTGGTGTAACGCCAATTTTATAAAGCCCAACCTTTTCGCCCAATGCTCGTTCAACAGAGATTAAATCTGCCAACGCAATGCCTACTTTAAGGGTGTTGCCCTCGTATCCAGTGCCCGTTGCTAAAGCAAAAGCAATTGCAATTGCATTGCTAGCGTTGTTGTCAAACACTTTATTAGGAACATTTGTAACTTGAACTTTAATATCTTTTGCATTAATAACATACGCAACAGTGAATCCGCTAACATTAATCAAATTAAAGTTGCTGTTAGTATTGGTAATACCAACTGGAATATTGTATGCGCCTGCGTTTTCAAACCCAGTAAAGTTTGGTGTTGCAACAACTTTGTGCGCCTCATCAACATTAATTTTAATGCCTGCGATATTAAACAAATTGCCTTTTACGTATGTGCCATTAACCAATGATGTATCATAGAAGCTTGTTGTTACAATAGTTGGATTTGCCTCAAGATAAATTTTGTTTAGGCTTGCAACATCAATCCAAAGTGGCCTTGCTTTAATTGTAAAGTTAACCGCAACATCAGGCACGGTTAATGCGCCCTCAGTTTTTGTTGCAATAATATACTCTGCGTTGTCCTTTGCAAAATTTTGAGAAAAACCAATTTTGCTTGAAACATCGCCAATTGCTGAATCAAAAGTAATGCCATTTAAAACAACCGCTACTTGACCATCTTTAATTTCTACATATTTTTGCCTATCATTTTCAGCAATGCCATAATCTTTTAGCAAGTTGTCGGTAATTTTAAATTTGTTGCTTTCGCCATAAACGCTTTCGCCTGTTAAACTCAAATTAATAACTTTTTTATCAACGGTAAATTTGCTGTTTGTTGGGCTATTAAATGTAAAGTTCTTTAGTAAATCGTTAAATGGATTGCTAAAATATGACAAAGTAATTTCTGTAAATGTCTTAGCGGTAATTTCGTAAGAGATTTTATTTTTGATTTTGTCAAAATTAGCTTTAATAACATTGTTAACTTGAGTGTGAGGAACACCATTATTGTAGGCATTTAGCTCAAAACAAGAAAAATCAATAATATATTTTTTGCCACCGCCCAAGTCTGCGCCGTATGTTAAACGGTCAACATCAGAAGTTTTTCCAAAAATATTCCATTTTAAATCTAATGGCAACGCATTAACCCTATAAGTGTTTGCTGTTACAACCTCATAGTTATAGTTTTTAGCCATTGTTTCTAAACCCACTGCAATTTGCACTGTAATGATAATTTTGTAGTTGCCAACTTCAGTTGTTGTTCCAATTTCGGTATCAACGCCTGAAATTTGTTCGTACGCAGCAATTTTTGTAATAATAAATGGATTTTTGCCTTCTAAAAATTGTACCGGTTTATTATTTAGATCATTAATAGTGTAATCTGCTTTATTGATTTTATGGTCGGTTGAATAATAACCAAAAGTTTTAGTATTGCCACTGTTAATTTTAATATTCAATTGGCGAACACTCAAATTTGCAGTAGTAAAATATGCGTTTTCAAACGAATAGTTGCCAGAACCAATACTTAATCCGTTAGCGCCAGTAGTATAAGTGTAATTGCCAACATTTAAAATTCTATCAGTAACAACTGTTGCGGTGTTTGCATTTTGCAAACTAATCTCGCCCACAATAAAATCTTTTGCAAAGTTGTAGTTTGCAATTGGATTGCCATTTTTATCAATAATATCAAAATAGTCAATGATTGTTGTGGCGTTTGCGCTAGTTAAGCTTAGTGTTTTGTTAGCGCCTTGAGCGTTGCCAAAAATAGGTTTTGCCACATCATCACTAAAAGATATTGATGTTGATTTTGGTTGCAATTTAATTTTTATTGCATTAATTTGCGCATAATAAAACTCTGTATCGCTATATTTTACCGCTTTATATGAGTCTTTAACCGCCAAATTGTTTAAGATATAATCTGCGCCAATAGTATCCTCTTGCATAACTTTAATAAAGTATTTATCAGCGTAAGTGCTATCTCTGCCAACTGTTTCATTAACTGTTGCAAAACTTAATTTGTTTAGCATATCACTAAAATCAATTTCAGCATTTCCTACTAAATCTAGGTTTTTAGTGATTATGGTAATTTTTTCTTTAATTTCAATGCCAATGCCATCATAGTTTTTGCTAAAAATATTTGGATTATTTTTAATAATAGCGTGATTAATATCTTCAAAAGCAAAATCTATAACTAGTGGTTGTATTTTTATTGGTTGGTCTTTGATTGTAATGCTATAATTGTTATTATAAGAAGGATTTAATAACCTCCACTTATAATCTCCAACGCCATACGCAATTGCGCCACTTGCAGTAGCTAAACTCATATCAACGCTAAAATTGCTGTTTTTCATTAATTCATCAATCATTGCTTGATAAGAAACATCCCACTTTTTGCCGTCAACATTATCAATAATCTCAAATGTTGTGCCAAAATCGCCGTGCCCTAATTTAACAGAATTATAAAAAGTTTTAGCTTTAGGGTTAAAAATAATTTTATAATTTTCTTTAACTAAAGCGTTAGAGTAAATAGGGTCGATTACTATTGGGCGAGGCAAAATATTGTACATAATTTTGTTAGAAGTTACAATAGTGTAATAATTTTCAATATCCTTATTAAGAACTTCCACAACATAGTTTCGTTGTCCTGCTGCTGCGCCATCGGTAGCAACCTTCATTTGAACGGTGTACGCCGAATTAAAGTTGTATGGCAAATTTGTGTTAGGGTCTGCCAAGTAAAGTTTGAATGCTTTTGCATTATTTGTGTTGCCATTAAAGATAATAGTTTCTTCAACCGCTTTGCCATCATAATATTTTGCATTAACAAACAATTTATTATCTGGTAGTTCTACAAACAAATTTAGTGTTTTCTTTAAGATGTTAACGCTTATAATGCCAGTTGGAGCGGTTATATTGTAATTGCCTTTGTTTTTAATTGAAACATTGCACCCGCCAATTATTTTTTTGTCATATTCTACGCAATCTTCCAAGCCGTCAACAATGCCGTTGTTATTGCTGTCTAATCCGTCGCTACCAATCATTCCACTCACTGTAATTTTAAACAATTTTACGTTGTCGCAAATTACTGGGTTGCCGTCAAATTCTTTAGTCCCTGCAACTTTTTCAAATGTTATGGCATTACCGCTAATATTAAATTTTTGAATTTGCGCTTTTAAGAAATAGCTATCAGCGTTGATGATGATGTAGTTGTTTGAAACTGCGCCGTCAACATAAATTTGTGGAGATACAAATTTGATTAGGTTGTTGCTTTCGGTGGCGTTTTTAGATTTAAACCCAGCGCCAGCAATGTTAACACTAACATTTTCGCCAAACAACGCATTACTTGTTGCACCGTCAAAACCAAAAGTAAAATATGTGCCAATAGTAGAAACATCGCTAAAATTGGTTAATATATTTGTGTTATTGTAAATAAATTTGTCATAGGTAACATTGTTTGATACCAATTCTATTTGGCGTTTTGTAATGTCGCCATAGAACACCAATTTGCTTAAATCCAATTTGTAATTAGGGTTAGCAAGCTCCACACCGCCAATAGATAATTGCTTGTTGTCGCCAACATTTTTATCAGCATAGTTTAAGTTTGCAGTGGTAAACTTTAAATCGGTGGCAAGATTAACGCCAACAGGCACATTGATAAAATTAACCAATGTGTTTAGCACATCAAATGTTAATGCGTTATCGCCGTAATACTTGATAGAATTATTGTATTGTCTTGATAACGAAACATTCTTTTTAGATATCTCTAAGCCTTTCTTATTTATATTAATAAGAAAATTAATATCAATATTGAATGAGTAAGTGGCATTAGCAGTGTGTGTCATTTTAATCAAATATGTGCCAGCGTTGTTAGATATGCCTGCTTGGGCAACACCACCAGTAATCAATGACACATAATTTGACACAACGCCACTGGTATCTCTATAAGCGTAAAAAACATTTTGTATTGATTTTGGCAATGCAGTAAAGAGAACATCGCCTTGATCTGTGCCAACGCCATCAATTTGTTTAAATCTTAGCGCTTTTACGGTGTCTGCCAAATTAAATGTTGGCGCATATTCATTTGTGATATTGTCGCTATTAATATAGGCAACAGCATCTTTGTATATTAGCAAATTGAAGTTGTCTTTAACTAAAACATAATTTTCTTTATCGGTAACATCAACAATAACAGAGTAATTGCCATACTCGGTTGGAGTGCCTTCAACAAAGGTTTTTAGGTTTATATATTTTTTAGTATAAGCAACTGCGTTACCAGTAAAGCTATCTTTTAAATCAAAAGTAACCTCTGTAAAGTTAAAGGTAGGCGCTTTTTGTTTGTCATTTGCAATGTTTTTAATTGTTAAAACAGATTTAAACTTAACATCAACATCTACAACTTGGTTGTTAGATACAATGTTAACTTTATAAGTTGACAATTCATTGCCAAAATTGTCGTACAAAACAACGCCATTAACGCTCATTTTGCTAAATTGCGCGCCAGAATTTGGTGTTGCGTTGATATCAACAACATCGCCACTTCTTACCAAATAACGGTTGGCTTTTGTTGCGACAGCGCCGTTAACTTTAATTTCAACATTGCCTCGCGCGCCCTCGTATGTTGTATTAATAATATAATCATTAATATCAACGCCAAGTGTACGGGTAATTATGCTTGGAGTGTTGCCTGCCTCATCAGAAATTTTTATGGTTAATGTGCCATTTTCAAAAACATCAGTTGGCAAAATACCATCCAACTTCAATTCAGTTTGGTTGTATTTTAATGGCCTAAAATTGATGTTATCAAAAGAATATGTAATGCTTAATGGCGAATTAATTGCGCTTGAGCCGTTTTTAACAAAGGCAATAGCAAAATAATCTTTGCTTGCGCTGTTATATCTGTTAATAAACTTGCTTTCGCCTGCGTTCCAATTTGTTAAAGATATGCTATCGCTAACAGAATCACGCTTAACATTAAAAGTTTGGCTTGCGACAACGCCAGCGCCACTTGTAAATTCTATCCTGTAATTTGCATCGCAATCGTTAGCTATTGGGTCCAACTTAATTGCCTTATTTGTGTACTCGCCATTTTTCATTGCAGCGCTTTCTGTATTGTAAAATACTTTCCACTTTAAACCAGAAATATTTGGATTAGCCTCAAATGAAAGTACAACATCATCTTTTGTCCAAGTTCCACTTGCTATTGCGCCGTCATTTGCTAAAACGGTAAATGTTGGAGCAACTCTATCAACCAAAATATCGCCAGCGGTAAAACTTAAGGTTGTAGCATTGCCAGCATTTGTAGTTAGCCTCAATTTTACAACTTGATTACTTTTAATTTCAGTTGCAGAGCATTTAAATGAATAATACTCAAAGCCTTCAATTGTTATAACCTCTGGCTGAGAAAAATACTCATCAGTGCCAACCATACAACCAGATTGAGAAATATTTAATCCGCTTGCAAAATCTTGTTTTTTAACATTTAAATATAGCTCTGAGCCCAACCAAGATTTTGTAACATACGCATTGTGCACGCCACCTTTAAGATAAGTCAATTTTGTGTTGTTCGCATTAATTTGTGGCACTGCATTATCAATTTTAGCACTAAAAATCACTTCTTCCGATTTGTTGCCAGCTGCGCTTTCGATATAAATTTTGTAAAATTTGTTAACTGAAACATCTTCGCTTTTAAAAAATTTATACAAAAAGTCCTTATCAAACCTTGCTGTGTTTAAAGCTTTAGCTGCGCCATAAGTTTTGCCATCAACGCTTTCTGCGCACCAAACTTGTGCAATGCCATCTTGTGATGCTAGTTGCCCTTGGTTTGTTAACTTTATTGTCCAACTAATATCTTTTAAAACGCCTTGAGGTGTCCTGCCAGAGTTCCACTCCGCATCTGGGGTGTAGCCACTGTGCACAATGTTTATACCCGGCACAACAGTATCTTGTTTTATTGCAAAACTTTTAATTGCGCTTTTGTTACCACTTTGCGAAACAACATAAAAAGTTAGCTTGCTAATAGCTGTATTAAATTCATAATCAAGATTAGCGCCGTTACCTGTTGCTCCAAAATTAATTGCTGGTTGAGGTGTTCCTCCCGCAGTTTTTGTAATTTCGTAATAGAAGTAAGAATCGCCCAAGTTTTTAGCGGTGTTTGTTGTGTTAAAAGCAATTGACTTATTAATCCAACCAAGCGCAGAATTATCTGTAAAATAGCTTTCCTGCCACTCTTTTAGCAATGCAGTTGTAATTATATCAATAGTAGTGCCTGCGGTGTTGCCTGCAATTGTTGCGCCAATATTTAAAATTGGAGTTATTTTGTCCAAATTTATTTGATAATTTTTGCCAGAAGTTAAAGTAATTTTGTTTTCTTCGTATTGTCTGAAATTGCCTGCCTCATCAATTACCCAAAACAACACACTAAACACTTTTGCCTCGCCTGTGTTGCAAGGTAGAGTGATTGTCTGCGTAAAATCAGAAGAAGATATGTTTGTAGCTGTTGGGATTGCAAAGCCACCATTGTATCCTGCGCCTGCGTACTCGGTGTAGTTAGCTGCATCGCCAATTTTGTACTGCACACGCAATTTTATTGGAGAAATGGCTTCGTTGTAAATTAAATTGTTTTTGAATGTAAAGCTAAAATCATTGCTGTTGACAAACACATCAGAACCTATAACATTACCTTTGTAACTCAATCTAAAGTTTGAGTCATCAACAACTTCGGATAAGCTATCAATTTTGTTAATATTTGTGTTTAGCGTATGTTCCACTATATTGCCATATGTATCAGGAACAACAATCTTTTCGATATATATGTTTTGAGTAAATTTGTATGTGATAGTTTTTGTTCTTTCAACTACTTGATCATTAGTGATCGTTTTGATAACAACCGAACCTTCGTTAACTCGCATGCCACCCGTTGTGGTTAAATGGATTAAAGATGTATCTAAAAGGTTGTCATCAGCAACTGTAAAGCTAAGTTCTCTGCTAGATACCCAAGATGTTAAATCTGCTGGAGTAAATTTTAGATTATTAATCGTAGGAGCTACTTTGCCGTGTCGTTGTAGGGATAATTTTACATTTTTGTGTGATACGTCAATGCCACTTTTATTGTTTTCGTTCATTTTGATGTAAAATGCGTTGTGCTCGCCCAAATTTGCGCCTGCAACAGTTATTGTTTGATTAGGCGTTCCAAAAGATGTCCCCTTATCACCAACTTTACTATAATCTTGTGTTTTTTTTGTGGGAGCGCTTTTTTGAAGCTCTCCGGCGGCATTCCAATTGTTGCT
>JAVVTM010000061.1:0-8587 GCA_036653655.1 Clostridia bacterium
TCCCTCACTGTTGCGCCAATTTTGCCCACTTCTGCCACTCTCGGCGTAGCCGTTAAAACCACTTTGTGGCGAACTATAACCATCAAAATTTTGTCCTCTTGCGCCATATCTTGTGTTGCTTCGCTCGGCGTTATATCCATTATTTCCATATCTTGTGTTGTTTGGCGCGCCGTTGTATCTATTATCGCCATATCTTGTGTTGTTTTCAGCGTATCTTCCATTTTGATAATATCCATCTTGATATCTATCGCCTTTTTTCCTGCGCTTAGCATTTTTCATCATTTCTTTTTCTTGTTCGTGAATATATTTGTCTTTCGCTTTTTCATACTTATAATCTCTTATGCTTGAAAACGGGCGTAATATTACCGTCCTTATTGTAATTATCCCTGAACATATTATCGAAAGTATCAAACCAACCTGAAACAGAACCTTTAAAATCGAACCCGTGCGGATATCCAAATGACCAAAAATCATCATTCCGCCAATAAAAATCATATAAAAAAGTGGAACGTACAATCCAAAATAAACTATAACGTTAGCTATCAAATTTAGCACGTTATTAAAAAATTTTACAATTCCTCTTACGCCACCAATTAGTAGCGCGCTAAAACTTAGTTTCTTTAACATAAATTAATTATAACATACTTAACATTTTTGGTAAATATATAATTTAAAATACCACAAAAAACTTAACAACATTGTTAAAATACAATAAAATTGCCCGGAGTAATAAATAAAAAGCTTATTATTGCGAATATTGCGCTAAAAATAACTTGGTGCAATAGGTAAACCCACAATGCAATTTTGCCCCACCAAGCAATCGGTTTGTACCAACCATATTTGTCCAAAATTGGCAAAAGCGACCTCTTTTTGTTGTACAACAAAGTTGCAGATGCTCCGCCTATTAGCACATATCCCACATTTGGCAACAGAGGAAAATAATCGTACGACACATAGTATCTTGTTGCAAATGATTTGCTTAAAAACGCTAAATTATCATTTTGATAAAATCCGTCGTACATACCGTTAAAATGCAAAAACCACTCGCCCAAAATGATTATAAACAACCCCACTGTCAAACAAGTTACAGCTGTTTTAATTTTGTCCTTTTTACATAATGTGTTGATTAGCCAATAAACTAAAATTGCGCAACTTAACATATGCAAAACACCAAATTTTATTGGCATATTTATTAATGTTGTTACAATCGTAACCACCCAAGATATCACAAAAAGTTGCAACCCTCGCTTTAAATTGCTTCGGCTAAACGAACAAGATATGCCACATAATAAAAAAAACATAACAACAAAAAATGGATGAAACATAACCCTAATTGCAGATTCCAAATAAATATCCGCTCCATTTATTATTGACATTAAAAACTCGCTTTCCGTTACTCTAAACCACTCGTAACCAAAATATTCCGTTGATAAACAAAACATCAAGTGGTCCCACAGCATAAATAATATGCAAAAACCACGCAAAAAATCTATTTCCCAAATGCGTTGAGGCTTTACTTCTTTTATTATCGTTTGTCTTTCATCATAAAAATCCATATTGTTATTATATAGCATATTACACCATTTTTCAATTAAATTTACTTTTATTATTTCCTTTTATCCAAAATTAATGATATAATATTAATGTTAAATAAATTATTGCAGTAAAATAGCGAAAAACATCAAAACAAAGCTGTTTAAAGTTTAAGTTAAACAATAAAAAAACCATAAAAAAGGAGCGCATTATGATAATAGACAACATGAAAAATATCAACACCTACAAAGGTATTAACAAAAATTTGGATTTAGCAATTGATTATTTACAAAGTAATCCTCTGCCACAAAATGAAGGCGTAAAACTTAATGAAAATTGTTTTTGCAATGTTTGCAAGTTTAGTGGCAACCCTATCCTAAACACCAATTTTGAGGCGCATAAAAGGTATATTGACTTTCAAATTATTGCAAGTGGCTATGAAGTTTTTGAAGTTGCGCAAACAAATTTAACAACAATCGCCACCCCCTATGATATCCAAAACGATATTTCTTTTCACACTGGCGCTGGCAATCAATTTAAACTTGAAGCGGGCAATTTTGTCCTTCTCTTTCCTCAAGATGCCCACAAAGGCGGCAAAGGCTCTGACAAAATCTCTAAAACAGTGTTTAAATTAAAAGTGGAATAAAAGCAAAACGCTAGGCTTATAGCTTACAACTTATAACTTTTAGTTATAGCTTATAACATATAGTTATGCACATTGTGTTTATGGCGCGCAATGGTGCGCTATTTGCAAAAAGCTATATATTTGTAGTAAATAAAACCGATTAGGAGGAAGTATGAGAAAAAAAATTGCAATTTTATTATGCCTAATTTTTGTGTTGGCTGGGGCGCTTATTGGTTGCACTGGCGGATATGCAAAACTGCCCAAAAAAAACAAGTTTGTGCTTGATAACAGTTGGAAACAAACCTTTAATGATGATTTTGACACATTAAATTTGGACAATTGGAAAGTTGGCGATATGGCTGGCAACAAACATATTAGGCGGGCAGGCATTTATACCGATTCTAGCGATGTGCTTTTTGCAAAAGACGGCAATCTTTTTATTAGAACGCTGTACAAAACTAGCGAATATGGCACTGGCTGGCACACATCGTGGCTTGAAAGCAGTGTTATAAAAGGCGAAGCTAGCACTAAAAACCCTAACTATAAAGGCTTATCGCAAAAATATGGCTATTTTGAAATACGGTGCAAAGTGCCCGAATCTGTTGGCATTTGGTCGGCTTTTTGGATGATGCCAGATGGCGCAAAAGGTATGACAAATGAAGATATTATTTCAACCGGGACAGACGGACTTGAGGTTGACATTATGGAATCGCCATATATGTACAATGATGTTACCACATTAAACACACATGTAGTGCATGGAGATGGCTATGGCGCACACCTTACAAGCGATAAATCTGCCACATATTTTGTGCCTAAAATGTACACCCAATTTCACACTTACGCTGTTGAATGGAACGAAAGCGAATACATCTTTTATGTTGATGGTTACGAAACTTTTCGCACTAAATACAACAAACGCACAGAAGATGGTGGCATTGAAAAAACGCTTGGAGTATCGCAAGTTCCAGAATACTTGATACTTTCAGTAGAGGTTGCAGGTATGGAAAAAGATGGCGTTATAACGCCCGGCAAAACCACTGATGCAAACGGCAATCTTGTTGATTTTTGGTGTGGCAACCCTGATACAAACGATAAAACTAAATCGTACGACTTTGTGGTGGACTATGTTAAAGCCTACCAAAAGGCTTAGGCGTTTTTGGTTGATATTTTAGCGATATAATTACAATTTTATAGCGATAATATTACAATTTTTATAATGCAATAAAGTTAAAATAAACCCCGCGCAATTTTTTTTGTACGGGGTTTTTTGTTGTGTAATTGTTATTGATTTTAAGCTAACTACAATATTTTATTAGCCAATTTGTAAATTGGTAAATTGCTCAATCGCATAGTGTTAATATAGTTTTCAGCCTTTTTGTACGGTTTTTTAATTTAGTAGCTTGCAATTTTTTTGTTAAACTGTTTGCTTTTTTACAACAATAAAATGCTAAAACATCTATATTTGTTAACCCCAAACACACTATTAATAATCAATTACTTAACATTTTGCGTACATATTTGGTTAACCCCAAACACACCATTAATAATCAATTAGCTAAAATTTGGCATACATATAATGTACATAATACAATTATTCATAGGCGTTATTTGTATTCTTGTTGGATAAGTTTTAATGTGTTTAAGTGTTCAACCACTTTGTTGTAGTAGCTTTGCAAATTGGTATATTCATTTTTGCGCAAATCTTCAACGATGTTGCAAATTGCTTTGTAAAGCGGTGTCAAGCCCATATTCCCTGTTGTGCCTTTTAGGGTGTGCGCATATTCAAAAGCATCTTTATATTCCATTGAAGCGAGCGCTTTGCCCAACTTTTGAAAAAGTTCATCGCTTAAAACCGTTGTTAAACAACTTTTGTACAAATCTAAATCGGACAAAAACCGCCCCATTGCGCCCTCAACATCTGCGCCATATTCCTTTAATTTATCAAGGATATTTTTGCTAATCGACTTTTCTTTTTTTGGCAATAACTGATACAATGTTTGATACAAAATTTCTGCATCAATCGGCTTAGCAAGGTGCGCATTCATTCCAGAATTTTTTGATTTTATGATATCCTCATCATAAGCGTTGGCTGACATAGCCACAATTGGCACAATTTTTGCCCACTCACTGCCTAGGTTTCGGATAGCTTTTGCGGATTCTAGCCCGTCCATTACTGGCATACGTATATCCATAAGCACGGCGTCGTAGTGATTTTCTGGCGCATTAACAAACATATCAAAACCAATTTTGCCATTTACGGCAACATCAACTGTGGCATTTTTAAATTCTAACAGTTTTTTTGCAACCATAATATTTAGTTGATGATCTTCCACAAGCAAAATATGTTTTCCACTAAAATCGTATTGTGGCGCAAATTTTATTGTATTGGTGGGAACAACTAAATTTGGATAATTTTCTGTAAGCCCAAGTGGCAAATTAACCCGAAAAATTGTGCCCTCGCCAAGTGTGCTTTCAACGGTAATAGTGCCGTTCATAAGTTCTGCAAGGTTTTTTGAAATAGCAAGTCCTAAGCCACTGCCACCATATCCTGATGCCACATCGCTATGTTCTTGCGCAAATGGTTTAAAAATTTCGTTAATAAATGTTTTGCTAACGCCAATGCCCGTATCGCTAATTGTAAAGCAGATATTAACCACTTGGTCGGTTATACTGGTTTGAGAAATATCAAAATGTACAAGCCCGCCTGCTGGTGTAAATTTTACTGCGTTAGAAAGGATATTAATTAAAATTTGTTGTATTCTTACTCCGTCGCCAACATAGCTGTGCTTGCAACCTTCAAATTGAGTTACAATGTAGCGCACGCCCTTTTCTTCCGCCTGCGTTTGAATAATGGTGCTTATCGCATCTAAAAACTGTTGGCACACGATAATTTCATTTTTAAGAGTAATTTTTCCGCTTTCAATTTTTGACATATCCAAAACATCGTTTATTAGTTGCAACAAATATTTTGATGCGTACTGTGATTTTTCGATACATTCACGGACAAAACCCTGATCTTCTAGGTGTTGCGCCGCCAATTGATCCATACCCATAATTGCATTCATTGGGGTTCTTATTTCGTGGCTAATGCGTGAGAGAAACTCTGATTTTGCAGAATTGGCTTCCTCTGCCATTTTAACGGCTACCAAAAGTTGACTGTTCTTTTTTTCTTGTTCGGTAACGGCGGCGGTAATATCAATCCTTGTCATAAGAAAACTCTTTAGTTCACGGTTAATATAGCAAAAACGCAATTGTTTTTGCCTTTTTTCGCCATTTTCATTTGGTACGGCGTACAAAATGTTGTATGTCCCTTTAGCCTCCAAATTGTTGATAATGTTTTTGAGTGTAAATTCTTCAAGCGCACGGGCAAGATCTTCCTGACAAATATATTTGCGAAAATACTGCCTCGTTTCCTCCTCAAAATTTTTGCTTTCGTATGCGTAAGAATTGCCTAAATCTTTTTCGCTATATCTTACTGCAGAATTGTGCAACGCATCTACCACAACCAAAAAATCGTAATCTGTTTTGACAATGGCGTTCATAATGTTTTGCATAGTTTTTTCATTTGTAACGTTGGTAGAATAAACAAATGCGATAATCTCGTTAGTTTCTACCTTTTTCATCATATGCGCAGTCATAATAGTCCAATATCGGCGCTTGTTAATCATTCGTGTAAGTTCCATTGATACACTTGTTTCGCCACTTGCAAAACGGCGTAATAAAGCGTCGCAATTAAACACCTTTGCGCACTCCTGTTGCATTGTTGGGGTGGCAAGCTCGGTATAGACTTGGTCAAAATAGTTTTGCGCTGTTTTTGACTTTTCCATTTGTCTTACAATTTCTGGAAAAATGCTTTTGTAATCAATAATAATATTTTTTGTCAAATTGATGTTAATAGACGCCATTGTAGCCTTTTGCATTGCTTCACGATACAAAACTTCCTCACGATAACGCTTTTCTGCTTCCTTTTCTTTAGTAATATCGTGCCCAATACAGTACGCCTTAATTGGCTTGCCTTCGCTGTCAAACTCATTGGTGTATGTAACGCTTTCACACCAAAAAGCATCTTCTCGATTTTGCCTAATCCACAAATCGGCTTTAACTTCTTTTGCGCCGTTTTTTAACTTTTCTATCATTCCAAAAAGCAAAGGCGCACTGTCCTCTCTGATGTGCCCTTCTTCGACAACTGAGATTAGGTAATGAGGGATAATTCCGTTTTTTGGGTTAGCCCGTGGAGATGTTGAAAAAATTGTCATTTCATCGGCTGCGTAATCATATTCCCAAATGTTGATATTTGATGATTTAACTGCCGCAGCATAGCGTGATTGGCTATCTCTAAGCGCTTGTTCTGTCTTTTTTTGCGCAGTAATATCTGAGTAATAGGCATAAACAATTTCGTTGCCATTTTCATCAAGCAAGTGTTGCGAGCACTGATTAACCCAAATAACAGCGCCATCTCGCCTTGACAAACGATAGGATATTTCGTAAAGTTTAGCATCGCCATTGCGTTTTACCGCCATTTTTTTAAGCCTATCAATATCCTCTTTAAAAATACATTCCCAAGCAGATTTGTAAAAATTTTGTAACGGCTGTTTTTCGTTGTTAAAGCCAAGCATTTCCTTAAATTTTTCGTTTGCGTAAATAATATTATAATCGGGATAAGCTGTAACAATAATTAACCCAATAGGAAGTGAAAGCTTCATCAATTCCGCTTTAAGTTCTAAAAACTGTTTCATTTAGTCCCCTCCTTATTTAAAAAGCTTTGGATTGTTTGATACAACAACGCTGGCTCGATAGGTTTTGCTAAATGCGCATTCATACCGGCGCTTTTTGTTTTTTCGATATCCTCATCAAACGCATTGGCTGTCATTGCGATAATAGGGATAGTTTTAGCATCTTTTTTGCGCATTTGTCGGATAGATTTTGTAGCTGTTATACCATCCATTATTGGCATTCTTATATCCATAAGAATTGCATCGTAATATCCCACTCCACTTTGCGCAAAAACTTCTATCGCTTGTAGCCCGTTTTCGGCAACGTCGACTTGTAAATGTTTTGCATTTAAAAGTTTTTTTGCAACTTCGATATTAAGAATATGGTCCTCCACAAGTAAAACTCTTTTGCCCGTAAAATCATATTCTACAACCTCTGTTGATGTTGTTACGCCTTCCTTTTGGCTGTAAACCTTTTCAAATGCAGAGCATAGCGAAGACTTAAACAACGGCTTAGAAATAAGCATATTTACGCCTGCGCTTTTTGCCTCAGCCTCAATTGACGCCCAATCGTATGCGGTCATAATGATAATTGTAACCTCCGCCCCAACAATTTTGCGGATTTCCCTTGTGGTTTCTATTCCATTCATATCGGGCATTTTCCAATCAATAAGTATGATGTCATAATATTCTTTTCTTTGCCACTTTTTGCGAACGGCCTCAATTGCGCTTGTGCCAGAAACAACATAATCGGCTTTCATTTTCATATCTTGCAACACCTCTTTGGTGTGTTGACAAATAATAATATCATCATCAACAATTAGCGCTTTCAAATTTTCCAAATGCATACTTGTGCTAAAGTTTGCGCCTTGCAGTGATTTTTCACATATGCCTAGCTTAACTTCCACAATAAATTCACTGCCAACGCCCTCAATGCTTGTAACGCTAATTTTGCCATTCATTAGATTGATTAAATTTTTGCATATCGCAAGCCCAAGCCCCGTGCCACCATATGGCGTGGTTGCGCCTGTGCGAGCCTGCTCAAATGGCTCAAACAATTTTGGCAAAAACTCCTCGCTAATGCCTATGCCTGTATCGTTAATTGTAAATTTCATTAAAGCTTCGTTGTTGCCAACCTTTTCTTGATGAATAATAAATTGCACCTTGCCACCTGCTGGCGTAAATTTTATTGCGTTGGATATAATATTAATTATCACTTGTTGCAATTTCATTGCGTCGCCAATGTAATTATCCTCAACAAAACTTGTGATAATAGAATCATATTCCACATCTTTTTCTGTCGCTTGCGCATTGCAAATGCTGTTGATGCCATTAATAAATTCTTCAAAAGGTATTTTTTCATTTCGGATTAACACCTTGCCACTTTCTATTCTTGACATATCAAGGATATCGTTGATAAGTGAAAGTAAAAACCTTGCAGAAAGCCCCACCTTAGAAAGATAAGATGACACTTGCGCTGGGTCGTTAACACAGCTAGCTGCCAATGTTGACATGCCAATAATGCTGTTCATTGGCGTCCTTATTTCGTGGCTCATTCTAGAAAGAAACTCTGATTTTGCAGAGTTAGCTTGCTCCGCAGCCGTTAGGGCATCTTTTAGCGCATCGTTTTTGCGTTGCTCCTCATTATAAATTTCTGTAATATCCGTACGAGTTGCAATAATTTTTTTGCGCTGTTTGTCAAGATAAGAAAACT
>JAVVTM010000062.1:0-8429 GCA_036653655.1 Clostridia bacterium
CAAACAACCGAGCATAGCATTAAAAACAGCCCTTACAAAAATGGCGCAGGAGATATTGTTAAAGAGCTTGCCGAAAGCGCAAAAAAAGCTGGCTTAAAATTTGGCGTTTATCTATCTCCTTGGGATATGAACAGCAAGTTTTACGGGCACAATACCTACAACAATTTTTACTTAAAACAATTGCAAGAATTAACCACAAACTATGGCGATTTATTTAGCGTTTGGTTTGATGGCGCATGTGGCGCAAAAAATATTGATAAAGATTTTGCATACGATTTTGAATCGTTTTATGCCTTAATCCGCAAAAATCAACCTAACGCAGTGTTGGCAGTTTCTGCCCCAGATGTTAGATGGATTGGCAACGAGGGTGGACACGCAAGAAAATGCGAGTGGAGTGTTGTTTGTGATTTGCAAACCAATCAAGACAAAATTGCAGAACTTTCACAACAAAACCCCGAAATGGCTAAAAAACTAGCAGAAATAAATTCTTTTAACGAAGATTTAGGCAGTAGAGAGTATTTAAAATCTTTTGATAACTTTGTGTTTTATCCTGCCGAAATGGATGTTTCTATCCGTAAAAGTTGGTTTTATCACAAAAAGGAAACTCCTAAAACCGCCACTCAGTTAGAATTTATTTATTACAAATCTGTGGGCGCAAATGCAAGTTTGTTGCTTAATTTGCCCGTTGATAAGAGGGGCTTGATTGATGAAAAAGATGAAAAAGTGTTGTTAGAGTTTGGCAACAAAATTAAACAAGACAAGGCAAATAAAATAGAATATACCGCAAGTGTTGGCGGTAAAAATACAACACAAAAAGAGGAGCTAAAAGCATTATTTGTTGAGGATAGCAGTAGTTATAAGTTTAAAAATGATGAGTATATTTTAGATTTAACACTAAAAAATCTGGAGCGAGTTAAAATTGTTGATTTGCGAGAAAATTTGCAATATAGCCAACGCATAGAGCAATTTAGCGTTTATGCAAAAGTTGACGCTGGTTGGCTACTCCTTGCAAACTCAACAAACATAGGAAACAGAAGAACGATAATTTTTGATGATAAAAATGTTGTTGCGACAAATTGCGTGCGCATTGTGATTGAGCAAAGTAGAGATAATCCTGTTTTAAGGTCGGTTTGTTTGTATAAATAGTTTTAAAACATACAAATTTATGGCTGGCAACTGTCAGCCATTTTTTTTGAGCTGTCAGGCTACTTTTAACGCTGTATGTCAAAAGCAATATAGTGATTATTACAAAGCTATAAGTACTAAATTGATGTGTAAAAAACGATATATTTTATAACTATATCCGTTAAAGTATTATGTGATTTAGCAACATTTTGGCTAGAATAAAAAAAAGATTTTTTAGCGTTTTAAGCAAGATAGGTAAAATTGAATAGGCATAAAATACCGTTTTTGGCGCAATATTTTTTTTGTTAAAAAAAAGACTAAAATAAATGAAAAATATTGTTGACATGATATGCTTTTAATGGTAATATGATAACACTAACACAAGATATAGTGGTTGATATACAAAATCTACTCAATATATTGTGTTTTGAGTAAAAATGCTGTTTTTGTGTATATATATGCAAATTATCAATAAATAGCAACTTTTTGGGGGGTTAATATGAATATTGTTGGTTTTACCAAATTGACACTTGTTGATTTTCCAAATAAAGTTAGCGCAATAGTTTTTACAGAGGGTTGCAATTTTAGATGTCCTTATTGTCAAAACGCTTCAATCGTTTTAGGCAAATATCCAGTGTATGACGAACAAGAAATTTTCGATTACCTAATAAAACGCAAAAATATTTTAGATGGCTTGTGTATTTCGGGGGGAGAACCTCTGTTGCAAAATGACCTTAAGCAGTTTATTACAAAAGTTAAAGCGTTAGGGTATGCGGTAAAAATTGATACAAATGGTTTTATGCCAACGCAACTTAAGCAGTTGATTGAGGAAAATTTGGTTGATTATGTCGCAATGGATATTAAAAATTGTTTGGCAAAATATCCACAAACTGTTGGCAAAGCGCAAATGCAAACTGAAAACATTTTAAAAAGCATAGAGATACTAAAAAATAGTGGCATTGATTATGAATTTAGAACTACACTAGTAAAAGAATTTCATAATTATGATGATATGGAGCAAATTGGCAAATTAATTGCAGGGGAAAAACATTATTATTTGCAAAATTTTGAGGAGTCTGGCGATATATTACAAGATGGTTTGCACGGGTTTGAGCCAAAAGAACTGAATGAGTTTAAAAAAATTGCAGAAAAATACGCAAGTATTGTTGATATACGAAACATAGAATAACTTAAAGCATTAATAAAGGTAGTTTTATTATTAGCGAGCGATACAAATTGATAAAACAAAATAGCAGAAAAATAAAACAAAAAAAATATTAAAACTAAATAAAAAAATATTAAAACAAAATTGTTACTAAATAAATTACGCATGTATTTTTTATATACGAAACATAGACTTGGAGTAGTAAGTTAAATTATGTATAAGTTTAAAAAAAGAAACGGCGAGTTAGTAGATTTTAACATAGAAAAAATTGCTTTAGCAATCGAAAAAGCTTTTGAATCTACAAACACAAATTACGAGCAAGATGTATTAGATTTATTGGCATTAAGAGCGTCAGCAAATTTTCAAAGAAAAGTTGTTGATGGTATTGTAGGTGTTGAAGATATTCAAGACTGTGTTGAAGTTGCGCTTATTGAAGCGGGTTATTCTCACGTTGCTAAGGCATATATTTTGTACAGAAATCAACGAGAAAAAATTAGAACGGCAAACAATACTCTTTTGGATTATAAAAATGTTATGAACGCTTATTTGCAGGTTGATGATTGGCGTGTTAAAGAAAATTCTACTGTAACATATTCTGTTGGCGGTTTGATTTTAAGCAACTCTGGCGCAATTACAGCAAACTATTGGCTAAGCCAAATTTACGATTCTGAAATTGCAAGCGCTCACAAAAACGCAGATATACACATTCACGACCTTTCAATGTTAACAGGATATTGCGCAGGTTGGAGTTTGAAACAACTTATTAAAGAGGGTTTGGGCGGTATTCCCGGCAAAATTAGTTCTGCGCCTGCATCACATCTTACAACATTATGCAACCAAATGGTTAACTTTTTGGGCATTATGCAAAATGAGTGGGCTGGTGCGCAAGCGTTTTCTTCATTTGACACTTATTTAGCTCCATTTGTTAAAATTGACAATTTGAGCTATAAAGAAGTTAAGCAATGCTTGCAATCATTTATTTTTGGTGTTAACACTCCAAGCCGTTGGGGTACTCAAGCTCCTTTTACAAACGTTACGCTAGATTGGGTTGTCCCTAACGATTTGAAAGAGATTAACGCAATAGTTGGTGGCAAAGAAGTTGATTTTAAGTATAAAGATTGCAAAAAAGAAATGGATATGATTAACAAAGCCTTTATTGAAATTATGATTGAGGGCGATGCTAACGGCAGAGGTTTTCAATACCCAATACCAACTTATTCTATTACAAAAGATTTTGATTGGAGCGAAACAGAAAACAACAAATTGTTGTTTGAGATGACTTCAAAATATGGTATTCCTTATTTTTCTAACTATCTTAACAGTGATATGGAGCCAAGCGATGTTAGAAGTATGTGTTGCAGATTGAGGCTTGACCTAAGAGAATTAAGAAAAAAATCTGGTGGCTTTTTTGGTAGTGGCGAATCTACTGGTAGCGTTGGCGTTGTTACAATAAATATGCCAAAAATCGCTTATCAATCTAAAGATGTTGCCGATTTTTATGCAAGGCTTGACAAATTGATGGATATTTCTGCAAGGTCATTAAAAATTAAGCGAGATGTAATTACACAATTTTTAAACAACGGATTATATCCTTACACAAGGCACTATCTTGGCACATTTAGCAACCACTTTTCTACCATTGGTTTAATAGGTATGAACGAAGTTGGCTTAAATGCAAAATGGTTGCGTGAAGATTTAACGCACAAAAAAACACAAGATTTTACCAAAGAAGTTTTAACGCATATGCGCAACAGGCTTTCTGATTATCAAGAGGAGTATGGCGATTTGTACAATTTGGAGGCTACTCCAGCTGAGTCAACTTCTTATAGGTTGGCAAAGCACGATAAAAAGTTGTTTCCTGATATTATTACGGCTTCTTCAGATTGCGATGCGCCATTCTATACAAATAGTTCTAACTTGCCAGTTGGATACACCGAAGATATTTTTAGCGCACTTGATATTCAAGATGAATTGCAAACGCTTTACACTTCTGGCACAGTATTTCACGCATTTTTGGGCGAAAAGTTGCCAGATTGGCACGCAGCTGCAAACTTAGTTAAAAAGATTGCCGAAAATTATAAGTTGCCATATTACACATTGTCTCCAACATATTCTGTTTGCAAAAACCACGGATACCTAAAAGGTAACCAACCAAAATGTCCAGAATGTGGCGAAGCTACTGAGTTGTACAGCCGTATTACAGGGTATTATCGCCCAGTGCAAAATTGGAATGATGGCAAAACTCAAGAGTTTAAACAACGCAAAAACTATGATATTAACGCTTCAAAAATGCACAAAGATGAGTGCAAGTGCGAATGTGAGAAGGTTACACCAATTAACAAAAAACCACAAAAGTTGATGTTATTTACTTCAACAAGTTGCCCAAATTGCGCAACAGCAAAAAGGTTTTTGGATAACGCAAAAATTGATTATCAAATAATTAACGCAACCGAAAACTTGGAATTAACGGGTAAATATGAAGTACAACAAGCGCCAACACTAGTTGCTGATTATGGCGATAGTTATGAAAAGTTTGTTAACGCATCAAATATTAGAGCATTTGCTGAAAGCAAGTAACGCTGTAAGATATAGGTTAACTGCTAAAACTACAAGCATATTATTAAAACAGCAAATAGTTAGTAAAACTACAAGCACATAAGTAAAACTACAAGCACATAAGTAAAACTGCAAGCACATAAGTAAAACTGCAAGCATATTAGTAAAACTGCAAGCGCAATAAATAGTACAAATAAACTAAAACCTCTAGAATTTCTAGAGGTTTTTTTTAGGGGTAAGCTAACAAATAAGAAGTATTAAATAAAATTAAAAATAGAATATTCAATACGCATTAATTGCAAGTAGAGCAGTATTAATAAAATTAAAGGAATAGAAGTTCTACTGCTAGAACTTCTACTTTTTTGGGAAATGTATTAAATATTTGTTGGGTTCAAATTAATGTAATCGTTAATATTGGCTTCGATAATATCAAAAAATTGTGATATAATCTCCTCATCATCTTCGTTACCTCGTATTGCAACAGTCAAGGTTAACGCATCATTTAGGGAGGTTAACGCAAGTTGCATATAAGGTTTAAACTTAACTGCGCCAGTCATAAAGCCATCAACAAGTGTCGCATCGCCAAATGACAGTTTAGCAGGGTCGAGAACTCCAATATTACTCATACCGATAAGTGGGTTTAAGTACCCGATTTTTATTGCTGTTTCAGATATTGCATGTGGAAAAATTTTGTAGGCCAAATTTAACAACGGCAAACTGTACAATCCCATAAACTTATCTTTTTTGCTTTTTTTGACAGAGCGCAAAACTTCAATTAAGGTATCGTTTATTGTTTCGCCACATTCTGTAACGCTACAAACCATAAAACCTGTGTGGTTTGTTAAGCCACCTGCGTTTTCGCCACCTGCAATATGCCTACGCAAATCGACCATACAAGGGATAGATAAGCTATCCGATTTTCTGTATCCGCCAATTTGATAAAGGGCGTTGATGTAAACTGCAAGCATTAAATCATTTACGGTTACATCAAAAGCTTTGCCGGTCATTCTAAATTTTGTAAATAGTTCCGCAGAAATTTTGCGTCTACAAATCATAGTTTTGTCGTTTTCACTTGGCGCTGTTAAAGGAAACTTGTGTTCATCTTTTACTGCGCTAATGTTTTTGTAAAGGCTTTTTGCAACTTCTGTATCTTCAGGGGATAACTTAGTATAAACCGATTTCCATTCTCTTGTGCCAGACTTAATGTTTAAATCTTTTTCATTATTTAAAAGTTTGTTGTAGTTTTCGGCAAGTTTTTTTAAAAAATATTTAAAATCGCCACCATCAAAACACATATGATTGACAATCATTGCAAAAGAAGAATGACCATCTTTATTAAAAACCCCAACCCTATATTGAACATTGCTTTCTACGGGGATAGATTGATAAATAAAAGTGTTAATATCTTCGTCAAGATTGGTAGAATCTTTTACTGTTAAAATATCGCACATAGAGTATTGTTGCACTTCCCAATAAGGTTCGATAGGGTTTGTAACAAAACGGCTATGTAATACAGGCACTTTTTCTGTTGTAAACAAAAGCACTTGCTTTAAAATGTCAATATCTAGTGGTTTGTCAAAATGCAAAACTGCGTGTATCATTCTATCGTAGTAGTTTCTAAAAAGAAACTGCATTTTATCCCACATTTCAGCTTTTATTGTCTTAGCCATAATAAACTCCTAAATTATCATATTATTTTGATAGCAAACAATAGTTGTAACGATATTATCGTTTTGGCTTTACGCTTGCAATTAACTTTTTGACAAAACAACCTCTATAATCTAATGTTTTACATTAAATTATTTGTTAAATAATATTGTTAATAGTTTTACAAGTAGTTTGACAAATACTGTTTGCTAACAAGTGTTTACATAGATTGCTAAACTAATTTTACAAAGTAACTTTTAAATATTATATTGCTAAAAAAGTAAGCGAGGTTAAATATTATTTCTTGTCATCACTCCAGCTTGTGTAGAATGATTCAGAATCTCCAGCTTGTTTTTCAATTTTGATTGTTTTCTCTTTATTAGACTTCATATAAACTAATGCGCCTAAAATAACCACATCAATAAATGCGCCAAATACAGGGATTAACCAGAATGGGTGCCAAGGCGCAAAATGCATAACTCCCAAGAATACATAAAGTAAGCTTGAAAATGTTGGTACAAACGCTATTAATTCAACAAATCTTGTTTTGCTGTTAATGCCAAATGCAAAAAGTGTATCAGCGCCAATAAGGATAATAGGCAAAAACAAGAATATTGTCCAAGACATTTCAATTTCAGGAAATATCATTAATATTACTAGATACAAGAACACTAAAATTAAGGTAAGTGAAACTTGCAAACCAAAACGCATTGCAAAATATTTTTTGCTGTTAAGCGCTTTTGGCACGATAACTGCGCCAAAACCAGCCACAATAATACCAAATATGCCACCAACCATTAGTAGCCAAGTTTTACTCCAAGCGCCAGTTGCTAAACTAACAACAAGATAGGTTAGGGTTACAAAAAACACCAATGCAATTAAACCAACTACTAATGTGCTAGCTTTTTTTGCAGCTTTTGTTACCATCAATCTTTTAGATTCAAAGTTTTTTAATGTAGACTTAAAATCGCCCAAACTTTCGATACATAAATCATAAATTAAATCTTCATCTTTCATACCTTTGATTTTAAGCTCTTGCGCTTTATCAAGCAAATTGCCCAACACTTCTTCTCGATACTCCATCGCTTCTTTTGTTGGCGCGATAGAACGAAACTCTGCTTCCAAATACTTCTTAAATTTGTTAATCATTTCCTTCTCCTAAAATTAAATTATTTAATATTTTATTAATTATTTTCCATTCATCTTTTTTTTGGTTGTAAACATTCAACCCTTTTTCAGTAATTTTATAGTACCTACGCCTTGCCCCTTGCACGCCATCGCCCCAATATGTAGCGATTAAATCTTCCGCCTCCATTCGCCTAAAAGCGGTGTAAATGGTGGCATCTTTTATGTCGATTAAGTTGTTGCTTGCGTCAATGATAAATTTTGAAATTTCGTAGCCATAATTATCACCTAAAGTTAAAATGTGTAAAATTATGGTTTCTGTGTGTCCTCGTAAAATATCTCCACTAATCACTTTGCTCTCCTTAGGTACTTAATCTGTTTATATACATAATATCACATTGTATTCAAATGTCAACTATTTTTATGAATATTTTTTAAAAATAATTATTTTTTTTCTGAATATAGCAACCTAAGGCATATTTAGTGTTAAAAAGTGCAATATATAGCCATTTTTCGCTACTTATTTTTATTTAAAATTTAATTAATTATCCCCAAATTTTTTTAAGCTAAAAAGTTTACCCGATATTTTGCCCAACATTTTGCCAAATATTTAATATATCGCCCAACATTTAGCCACAATTTAAGGGTTTTTAATTAAATTCCACATAAATAGAGATGCATTTAAAATGCTATATATTTATATTATAATACATTTACGCTAAAAAAAACAAATTATTTATAAAATTTTTTGTTAGCATTGACTTTTATTGTTATAAGTTATATTATTTATATATGCGCGTGTTAATAAAAT
>JAVVTM010000063.1:0-8331 GCA_036653655.1 Clostridia bacterium
TTGTAGCATTTCATAAGGTATGCGCCATAATTTACATCAAGATATGCGCTGGAAGTGTACACCTGAAGTGCAAACACGCCAAGTGCAAATAGCCCAGCCAAAAACAATATTTTGCTTATCGGCATCTTTATGCGGAAATTGAAGATTGTTACAGCAGGTTGGATAGCGTTAAAATTGAGTTGCAAGATATTGCAAGCGTTTGTTCGGGGCTTGCTGAAAGCACAGATTATGATTTTGAAGATGCCACTCGTGTGCAGGAACGCCTTAGTTTGATTTTTACTTTAAAAAAGAAGTATGGCAATTCTATTGAGGCAATTTTGGCGGAACTTGCAAAAATGCAAGAGCAATATGATTGGTATGCTAATAGCGAAGAAAAGCTTGCCCAAATGAACAAACAAAAGCAGGAAATTTTAAAACAAATTTTTGCCGAGGCAAGTAAAATTACAAATATCCGTAAAAATTTTGCAAAAAAACTTAGCGGTTTGGTTGTTAATGAGCTAAAAGCGCTAAATATGCCCTCTATTCAATTTGATTGTAGCTTTAACAAAATTGAGGAACTTAAAGAGGAAAACTTAAAAAATAATGGTGTTGACATTGTGGAATTTTTAATTTCGCCAAACGCTGGCGAGCCAATGCGTTCGCTTTCAAAAATTATTAGCGGTGGAGAAATGAGCAGGTTTATGCTTGCGCTAAAAAATATTATTGCAAATTTAGATGGCGTTGACGTTATGATTTTTGATGAAGTCGATGCAGGTATTAGTGGAAATACCGCCCAAGTTGTGGCGGAAAAATTGTACAACATTAGCGTTAACAAACAAGTTTTGGCTGTTACGCATTTGCCACAATTGACAAGTATGGCAGATTTTCATTACTTAATTGAAAAATATGAAAAAGACAACAAAACCTTTACTAAGTTGGAATTGTTGGATAACGAAAAATCTGTTTTAGAAATTGCCCGTATGATTGGCAGTGGCGATACGGCAGTTAATCACGCTAAAGAAATGAAAAATCACGCAAAAATAATTAAAAGTAACTATACAAAACTGAGCCATTAAGCAGTGGTTAAAAAAACTTATAAAAATTTTTAAATTTAAAAACAGTTTTTGCAACATTCAAAAAAGTAATCAAAAAAGATGACAGAATAAAATCAATTTAAGATTAAAACTTTAGTAATGAAGAAAACATATTCACAAAAACACCAAAAACATTAAAATTGGAGAAAAAAAATTCACAAAAACACCTAAAACATTAGAAATGAAGAAAATATATTCACTAAAACACCAAAACCTTTAAAATTTGAGAAAATATATTCACAAAAACACCAAAAACTTTAGAAATGAAGAAAATAAAATAATTTAGTATATTTCAATTTGATGTACTCAAACTAAACTTAGGGAGGAGGCATCGTGAAAAAAAATTATTTAAAAAGTACTTTGCTGGTTTTATTGTTTTGCTGTTTGGTTGTGGGGTTTTCTTTTGCAAATTTTAACTGTTACTTATTAGACAAGCAAATTTCAGTTACATCTGCAGAGCTTGACGGTTTAAAACCTAGCTATCCTGTAAAATTAAATCAACAATTTGTGGATGGCGAGCAAGTTAATTTGCAGTATAAAGTTTTTAATATTCCTATAAAAAATATAAATTGTCAAATCAAAAATTCGCAATATGTTTATTTAGGCGGACATCCATTGGGGATTAAAGTTAAAAGCGACGGCATGATTATTACCAACGTTATGAGCGTTTCATCGCCTAACGGTATGGTTTCGCCTTGCGGAGATGCAGGCATTAAAGTGGGCGATATTTTGTGCTTGGTAAATGGCAAAAAAATTGAGTGTATTGAAGATTTTCAAAGCGCAATATTGTTAAAAGATGTTGTTTCAATTAAAGTTTTGCGTAACGGACAATATTTAGATTTTGATGTTGTGCCAATTGTTGATGAAAAATTAGGCGTACGAAAGTTAGGTTTGTGGCTAAAAGGCGAGGTTAATGGCATTGGAACACTAACATATGTGCAACAAAATGGCAGATATGGAGCGCTAGGACACTGTATTCAAGATGAGAGCGGACACATTATTGACAACCTTAAAGGTGGCATTTACAACGCAAAAATTTATGATGTTGTAAAGGGCGAGCGAGGCAAGGCAGGCGAACTTTCGGGCAGTTTTGCAAGCAATATTCCACAGATAGGCAGTGTTGACAAAAACATTGAATTCGGCATTTTTGGCAATTATTCAGCTAAGCCAACAGGGCAACAAATTGAAGTTGCAACAAGAAATTTGGTAAAACCCGGCAAAGCTTTTATTTATACAACAATTAATGGCGCAAATCCGCAAAAGTATGAAATAGAAATAATAAAAGCAAGCACACAAACAGAAGCAAAATCGTGCGGAATGGTAATTAGAGTTACAGATAAAGCATTGCTTGCAACTGCTGGTGGCATTGTGCAAGGTATGTCGGGTAGCCCAATAATTCAAAATAATCGCCTAATTGGCGCAGTTACGCATGTTTTTATCAACGACCCAACAAAAGGTTACGCAACATATGTTGATTGGATGATTAATAACTAACAATAATAAATATTATTATATCAATAATTAATAATACAAAAAAGCGTTGAAATGATTAATTATATCAATAGAATGTAGTAACTTAATAGTGTTAACAAATGATAACAATGAGTATTAATAATATTAATTATAAATAATAAAATATTAAGACAAAAAAGCGTTGGAATGATTAATAATTAAACAAAAAATTAATTATTATGACAAAGTTTTGCAAAATTGTGGCTTGTTAAAATTGTATAATATCCTTATGGAAAAAACAGTTTACGCATATCTATTAAGTTTGGGCATAAACCCAATAAACTTAGGAATCAAGTATATAATGGAGCTTATTATAAGCGAATTGAGAGGCGAAAATATTTTGCCTCTTACGCTTGTAGGTTACAAAAATTTGGCGCAAAAGTACAACAAAAGTGTTTATTGCATCGAAAAAAACATTCAAAATGTCATATCCAAGGCGTGGCTAAAAGGCGATATAGATTTTTTGTACAAAGAATTTGGCGAAACCATTGATGATTACAAAGGCAAACCCACTAACAAACAATTTATTTTTACTGTCGCTGAAAAACTTAGCGGTATAATTTGAGCGTAAGCGCAATAGTTAAATGAACTTAAGGAGCTTGTTCACAATATGCAAGTATAATTTAGGCGTAAGCGCAATAGATTAATATCTTTTAATTTTATTTAAAATAGCCATAAACTTATTTGATTTTTTTAAGTTTAGAAGTTTTGATTTTTTTAAACATTAGTAAATTTTAAATTTTTAATAAAACAAGATAATTTTGTCTTGCTTTTTATTAATATTTGGCGTAAATGCGCAATTTGTCGAATAAGATATTTATATGAAACGATTTTGTTATTTTAAAAATTGGATTTTTTACAATATTCATCATTTTTGCGTGCAAAATAGGCTAATATTGCTAGTTGGTTTTTGTCTTTTTATTTGCGGTTTATCGGTTGGTTGCGCAATAGCTACAAAAAATTTGGAAAATTTGGTTTGCAACAATTATTATGGCGATTTATTGTGCAATGAGTACAATTTTGGCAAAATTTTTTTTAAATGGAGTTTTTTAATAATCTTTAATTTTGCGCTTGTAATTTGCTTTTGTTTGCACAGATATTTGTTGTATTTATGCTTTCCATTAATTTTTTGGTATGGTTACAAACTTGGTTTAATTTGCATTGCGCTATTTGTAGAAAACATTTTTAATGGTATTGTATGCTTAATTTTGTTTTATTTGCCAATGTATTTTTTAATTTGTTTGATGTTTATTATATGTTATTGTTACTTGTCAAAAATTAGTTTTGGGTGCAAATATTCACTTTTTACCTCGTGCTGTTTTAAAAATTATTGCTTTTATATTGGCAAATGTTATGGCAGTTTGCTTTGCTGTTGCTTTTTTGTTTTTGTAATTTTTCCACTTTTAATAAAGTTGATAATTTTAATTTAATTATGTTATAATAATAGTATGATTACATTATTAATTATTGACGGTTTTGGCATTGGCGAATGTTGTGATAGTGATATTTACGGCGATGTGGGTAGCAATACCTACAAATCTGTTTGCGAGGTTGGCGTGCATTTGCCCAATTTAGATAGTTTTGGGTTGAGCGCAATTGCTGGCAATCCTGCGCAAAAAATTGTTGCAAGTTACGGCAAAATGCGTGAGTTAAGTTGCGGAAAAGACACCACAACAGGGCATTTTGAGCTTGTTGGGCTTGTTACAAAAAAGCCTTATCCAGTTTATCCAAATGGCTTTCCTGCAGAAGTTGTTGCAAAACTTGAGGGCATTTTTAAACACAAAATTTTGGCAAACAAGCCAGCTTCTGGCACGCAAATTATTGAGGAGTTTGGGGCGGAACATTTAAAAACCGCTTGCCCAATTGTTTACACTTCACAAGATAGCGTTTTGCAAATTGCAACGCACACATCAATTTATCCCAAAGAAACGCTTTATAATTTGTGCAAACAAACTCGTGATATTATGGTGGGAGAACATCGTGTTGCGCGTGTTATCGCACGCCCTTTTACAACGGAAAACAACAAATTTGTCCGCACTGCCGACCGCAAAGATTTTGGGCTGACGCCAGAAGCGCCAACCGTTTTAAACGCATTGCAAAATGCAGGCGTTGAGGTTGTTTCGGTGGGCAAAATTTTTGATATTTTTAGTGGATATGGCATATCACGACACGCGCAAAACACGCACAGCAATATTGAAGTGTTGGAGGGCACACTTGCAAATATTGGCAAGCCAAACAGTTTTGTGTTTGCAAATTTGGTAGAAACAGATATGCTTTACGGGCACAGAAATGATGTTTTGGGATACAAAAAATGCTTAGAAGCGATTGATGCTTTTATTCCTAAACTCATTGGAAAAATGCAAAACGGAGATGTTTTAATTGTAACCGCCGACCACGGGTGCGACCCTAAAACGCCGTCTACCGACCATAGCCGAGAGTTTGTGCCATTAATGATTTTTACCAAAACGGCAGAGGAAACGCAAAAAAATGCCAAATCTAAAACGGTAGCAAATGCTGAATTGGAAACATTAGAAAAAAACAATAAAAGAGAAAAATCATATAATTACAAAGCTAGCCAAATACAAAATGTAGCAACTAGCGCAACGCAAAATACCACTTTTGCCACACAAAATTTAGGCGCTATTGAAGGCTTTAGTTTTGTTGCAGATTACATTAAAAAGTACTACAAAATTTAAAAAAATTGTATTAATTAAAAAAAAATTGTATTAATTATAAAAAAGTTGTATTAATTATAAAAAATTGTATTAATTATAAAAATAATTGTAACTTTATTTAAACATTTTTGCATTAACTGCTTTTGATTTTAAAAATTTAGTAAAACCCAATCAAAACAATAAAATTTACAAAGTTGGCATAATTTTGTAAGCAATCTACAAACTAACCATAGAGGTAATTATGAAAAAGAAATTTATTATTTTTATGGCAGTTTTTTTACTTGCTTTTGCAAGTATAGCATTGCCTGTTATTGCAGAACCAACAATAAATATTTCTGCTTTTTCGTGTTGCTTAATTGATTATAATACTGGCAAAATTTTGTACGCTAAAAATGAAAATGAAAGGCATCAAATTGCAAGTATGGTAAAATTAATGACCACGCTTTTAACTTTTGAAGAAATAGAGGCGGGCAATTTAAGCGAAACTGAAAAAATTGTGGTGTCATCAAACGCAAGCGGTATGGGTGGAAGCCAGATGTTTTTAGATGCAAATACAGAGTATGTTGTTAGTGATTTAATTAAGGGAATGGTGGTTTGTTCTGCCAATGATGCAAGTGTCGCATTGTCCGAAAAAATTTGCGGAACGACAGAAGTGTTTGTGGCAAAAATGAACGCAAAAGCAAAACTTTTGGGCTTGCAAAACACACTATTTTGCAACTGTACGGGTTTGCCAAGTGGCGAACAATACAGCACGGCTCGTGATGTTAGCTTGATTACTAAAGAGTTGTTAAAGCACAGCGGATATTACAAATATTCTAAAATTTGGATGGAAGATTTTACGCACCCAAGCGGTAGAATTACTGGGCTAACTAACACAAATAAGTTAATTAAGCATTACGCCAACTGCGACAGCGGAAAAACAGGTTTTACAAACGAAGCTAAATTTTGCTTAAGCGCAAGTGGTAAAAAAGATAATTTTAGAGCGATTGCGACAGTTATTGGAGCGCCAAGTTCTAAGGAACGATTTAACGATGTTAAAAGCTTGTTAAACTATGGTTTTGCGTGCTATAAAGGCGAAATTGTCTTTAATAAAAATAAAGAGTTAGATGAAACTTTACAAGTTAAAAAAGGCAAAACAGACAAATTGCCAATAATGTGCAAAGAAGATTTAATTTTGACAATGCCAAAAAATATTAAGGCAAACATTAAAATTAATTTTGAGCTAAATCAAAACATTGTTGCGCCAATAAAAAAAGGCGATGTTGTGGGCAAAGTTAAAGCGGTTGAGGGCGACTATTGCGCCGAAGTTGAGTTGATTGCAAGCCAAGATATTGCTAAAGCAAACTATTGGGATTATATTAAAAAGATAGCTCAAAAATGGTAAAAATTATCAAATAATAACAAAATAAAAAGATTGTGAAAAATATGCTTATTATCAATAATAAAATAGGCGTATTTTTTTTGTTTATTTTTAAAAATTATCTATACAAACTGTTTAAATTATGCTATCATATTAACGGAGAGATGTATGAATTTTAGAGAAACTTTAAACATTAACGAGCAAGGGCATTTGCAAATTGGCGGGGTAGACACCGTAGCTTTAGCTACAAAGTTTGGCACGCCTTTATACGTGATGGACGAAGCCTACATTCGTGGAGTTATCAGGGCTTTTAAAGGCACTATCGAGGCTAATTACGGCTTGGGCAACATTGCTTACGCAAGCAAAGCTTTTTCGTGTCAATCAATTTACAAAATTGCAAAGCAAGAAAATATTTGTGTTGATGTTGTGTCTGCAGGGGAGTTGTTTACTGCGCTTTCAGTTGGCTTTAACGCTAAAAATATTTTATTTCACGGCAACAACAAAACCGAGGAAGAAATGGTTTTTGCCACCAATAATGGCGTGGGCACTTTTGTGGTTGATAGCCTTGACGAAATTGAAATATTAAACGATATCGCCCTTAAAAAAGGTATTGTGCAAAATGTCTTAATCCGTGCTAATCCCGGGGTTGAGGCGCACACTCACAGCTTTATTCAAACCGCTAAAATTGACAGCAAATTTGGCTTTTCTATTGCAAATGGCGATGCGCTTTTTGCAATTAAAACAATTGTAAAAACCAGTAATTTGCACTTTTTGGGCATACATTGCCACATTGGTTCGCAAATTTTTGATACTAACGCTTTTGTTTTGGCAGTTGATGTTATGACAGATTTTATTGTTGAGTTAAACAGCCACAATATTGAGGTTGAACAGTTAAATATGGGCGGTGGTTTTGGTGTGCATTACACTGAGGACGACCCTAAATATAGCGTTAATGAGTATTGCAATTATGTAAAGCTTTTGTTGCAAACATTAAACAATTGCATTGCTGCCAAGCGCATTAAAAAGCCATATTTTTTGATTGAACCGGGGCGTTCTATCGTGGGCGAGGCTGGCATTACTCTTTATACTGTGGGCGCAATTAAAGAAATTAAAAATGTAAAAAAATATGTTAATATTGATGGCGGTATGGTGGATAATATTCGCCCTGCCTTGTACGATGCAAAATATGAGGCGCTAATTGCAAATCGAGCAAATGAGCCCTTGTGTGAAAAGGTGTCTATCGCTGGCAAATGTTGCGAAAGTAGCGATATTATCATCAAAGATATTATGCTTCCAAAGGCAAAACGAGGCGACATATTGGCAGTGTTTACCACGGGCGCATACAACTATTCAATGGCGATGAACTACAACCGCAACTTTATTCCGCCAGTTGTTTTGGTGTGCGATGGCAACAGCGATTACGCAGTTAAGCCACAATCATTCAACGATTTAATTCGCAATGACAACATTCCAACTTGGTTAAAATAAACAAAAAATAAACGCTCAATGTACAAAGTAGACAAGTTGCATATTGACAATGTACAAAGTAGAACAAGTTGCATATTGACAATATAAAATGAAACTAAATTACCAAAATTAAAACAAAAAAATGCTTTAAGTAGTGATAATTAGGGCAAACAAAAGTAGGGGATAATTAAGTTAAAAAATTAAAACAAAAAAATGTGTAGGATAAATAATTAAACAAGGGGAT
>JAVVTM010000064.1:0-8215 GCA_036653655.1 Clostridia bacterium
TAAAAACTGAAGCTTGCCAAATTTGTAATAATACGCAAAACTTTAATGAAAATAAAATTGGTTGCGTGTTGCAATGCGACAAAGACGGTTTGATTATAGCTTGTAAAAACGGCGCAATTAGGGTGTTAGAATTGCAATTGGAAGGCAAAAAACCAATGAATATTGCAAGTTTTGCATTAGGCAATAATATTGCTAAGGGAACAAATTTAAATGAATGATTTTTTATTATGCTACAAAATTTTAAGTAATATTTATAAGGAGCAAGCTTTTTCTAGCATAGAGTTAAACAACCAAATTTGCAATGCAGAAAACAAGGAATTTGTTACAAAAGTTGTTTACGGCGTGCTTGATAAAAATGTGGAACTAGATTATTACATTGAGCAATTGTGTAAAACTAAGCCACAAAATGCAATTATTATTTTGCTTAAAATTGCTTTTTATACTATATTACATTTGCAAGCTATGCCCGATTATGCAGTTGTCAACAATATTGTAGAAATAACAAAAAGCATTGGAAAGGGCGCAGTTGCAGGGTTTGTAAATGCAACTTGCAAAAAATTGTTAACCACAAAAATACAATTGCCAACCGAAAAAATCAAGAGGCTTTCGATAATGTCAAGCAAACCTTTTTGGTTGTGTGAGGAATATTTAAAGCAATACAGCGAGGAACAAGCCAACCAATTGTTGTTTACCGAGCCTTTTGGTTTGGAACATATTAGGCTAAATTATTTGTTAATTAGCGCTTTAGAATTTGAAAATTTGATGCAAACTCAAAATTTTACTTTTATTAAAAGCGATTTTGGCTATTATGTTAAAAATAATCAATTTTTGCAACAACTTTATAGGCAGGGCAAAATTGCGTTTCAAAGCTACTCATCTGTAAAAGTGGTAGAATGTTTAGCTTGCAAACCAAACAGCAAAGTTTTAGATTTATGTTCTGCCCCGGGTGGAAAGGCAATTTGCATTGCGCAAACATACAAAAATGTTGATGTTACCGCTTGCGATTTGTATCCTCATCGTGTAGAATTAATTAACAGCTACGCTCAAACAATGCAAGTTAACATCACAACAATGGTTAATGACGCTACTGTGTTGAACGAACATTTTTTTAATGTATATGACTATGTTTTGTGCGATATGCCGTGCAGTGGGCTTGGGATAGTGTCAAAAAAAGCGGATATTTTATTAAATAAAAGTATGGAAGATATTTACAATTTGTCAAAATTGCAGTACTCCATTTTGGTTTGCGCAAGCAAATATGTGCGTGATGGCGGTGTTTTAGTTTACAGCACTTGCACCACGCTAAAGCAGGAAAATCTTAATGTAATTAACAAATTTTTAAGCAAAAATGACAATTTTACATTGGAGAAATTGCCAATAAAAGAAGCTAATGAAGGCTTTTTACAATTGATTGCAAATAAGGGAGTTGACGGCTTTTTTATGGCAAGATTAAGGAGAATCAAATGAAAATATTGCAAGATTACAATATTGAAGAACTTAAGCAAATTATAACGGGGTTGGGCGAGCCAAGTTTTAGGGCAAAACAAATTTTTGTTGGGCTTCATCAAGGCAAACAACTTTCCGAAATGACAAATTTGCCAAAAAGTTTAATTAGCAAATTGGAGCAAGAGGGCTACACTTCGCTAGCTTCTAACATTGCGCATATTGTAACTTCAAAAATTGATGGCACTAAAAAATATTTGTTTGAGTTTGGAGATAAAAACATTATTGAGGGCGTTTTTATGCAATACAGTTATGGCAATACGGTTTGTATTTCCACGCAAATTGGTTGCAGAATGAATTGCGCTTTTTGCGCTTCGGGCGCATACGGATTGGTGCGGAACTTAACCTCGGGCGAAATTCTTTCGCAAGTTATCAATGTTAATAAAGACAATTTAACAGGAAAAGATAGGGCTGTTACAAATATAGTTTTAATGGGCAGTGGCGAGCCGTTGGACAATTTTGACAATGTAATAAAGTTTTTAGAATTAGTTAGCGATGAAAATGGCTTAAATATTTCTAAGCGCAACATATCATTATCAACGTGCGGTTTGTGTGATAACATTAAAAAACTTGCCGATTTAGAATTGGGCGTTACTCTTACCATTTCATTGTACGCTAGCAACGATGCGCAACGCAAAAATATTATGCCAATTGCAAATAAATACTCAATTAGTGATATAATGAAAGCGGCAAGATATTATTTTGAAAAAACTAAACGCAGAATTATTTTTGAATATTCAATGATTAATGGCGAAAATGATAGGCTTCAAAATGCGAGGGAACTTGCGTTGCTGGTTAAAGGTTTGCCGTGTCATATCAATTTGATTAGGCTAAATTTTGTTAAGGAAAAAAACTTAAAAGGTTCTAATATGGATAATATCAAGGCATTTATGGAAGAACTAGAAAAACACAACATCTCTGTAACTTTACGCAGAAGTATGGGTGTGGATATAGATGGCGCTTGCGGACAACTAAGGCAAAGCGTTTTGGAGGAGGGAGTAACATTAAACAACAAATTGGACAAGTAATTAAAGGCGTTGCGGGCGTTTACTGGGTTAAACAACAAGATTGTGTTGTGCAATGCGCAGGCAGGGGCAAAACCAAACAACTTGGCGCTATTTTTATTGGCGATTATGTTGAAATTATCACTTTTAACAATGGAAAAGGTGCGATAGAAAAGGTTTTACCTCGCAAAAATCAGCTTGTAAGACCGTATGTATCTAATATTGACGTGGTGCTTATTGTCGTTGCGCCTGTGCCAAAACCAGATTTGTTGCTGGTGGATAAGCTTTTAATTAATTGCATCGAAAACAACATAACACCTATCATTTGCATTAACAAAATGGATATTGCAACGGAGGAATTTGTTGGCGAAATAAAATTTAATTATGACAAGCTATGCCAAATTATCTGCGTAAGCGCAAGCACTAGCGGAGGAATTAAGGAGCTTGTTGAAACTTTAAAAAATAAATATGTTTGTTTGGCTGGGCAATCTGCAGTGGGCAAATCTTCAATACTAAACACTATTTTGGGCTTTACAATGCAAGATGTTGGGGAACTTTCTGCAAAAATTTTGCGTGGCAAAAACACCACTCGCACAGTGGAAATTTTTGACATTGGCAACAATATTTTGATGGCGGATACTTGCGGATTTTCAATTTTAGAAGTTCCGTCAATCGAGCCAACAAAGCTCAGCGGTTATTATTTTGAATTTGACAAGTACGCCCAAATGTGCAAATATCTAACTTGCAATCACATTAATGAGCCAAAGTGCGCAGTAAAACAAGCGGTGGAAAATGGCGAAATATCAAGGCAAAGATACGAGCGCTATGTTCAACTTTACAACCAAATAGATGACAAATGGAAAAAAAGATACGACTAGACATTTTACAATATAGATGACAAATGGAAAAAAAGATACGACTAAATATTTTACAAATGATAAATGGAAAAATGACACTACTACACTGTTGTATAATTAGATAAATGGAAAAACGACACTATTATTTTTTTGTACAACAAAAGAATTGAAAAAGATACGACTAAATATTTTACAATTGATAAATGGAAAAACGACAAAAAAGTTACGACTAACATTAATATAATTTATGAGCGGAGGGAACAATATGACTAAAATAAAAGTAGCGCCATCAATACTATCAGGCGATTTTGCAAATATGGGCAAAAGTGTGAAGATGGTTAAAAGTTTTGGCGCAGATTATATCCATTTTGATGTTATGGATGGAAGTTTTGTGCCAAATATTACATTTGGTATGCCAATGCTAAAGGCAGTAAAAAGTTATAGCAAATTGCCATTTGATGTGCATTTAATGATAGTTAACCCCGAAAAATATGTGGAACGCTTTATTGACAGTGGCGCAGATATTGTTACAATTCATCCAGATACGACAAAAGATGTTGTGGCAACGCTTATGTTAATTAAAAATAAAGGCGCAAAATGTGGGTTAGTTGTTAACCCAGATGTTGATGTTGAGGTTGTTGTGCCATACCTAGATTATATTGATATGATAGTGCTTATGGGCGTTTATCCCGGGTTTGGTGGGCAAAAATTTATACCCGAAGTGCTAAACAAAATTATTAGCGCAAAAAAAATCATTAAAGACAGTGGCAAAAATATTGAGTTAGAATTGGATGGAGGCGTTACCGCTTCAAATGTAAAATCGCTAACAGATGCCGGCGTTAATGTTGTTGTTGCCGGTAGCGCAATTTTTAATGCAGAAAACCCTAAACAAATTGTGCAGATTATTAAATGCAAAAAAATCAAATAAAAACCAAGTATAAAGATTAGATAACATTAAATAAAATAAAAAATCTAAAAAAAACTAAAAAATAAGTATTATATATAAAATAAAAAACAAGAAATATATATAAAATAAAAATAATTAAAATAGGAAACTCTACAAAAAACAAGAAATACTAAAAAATATATAAATAAATACAAGAAAGCTTGTTAAAACAACGACAAAACAAAAAAAACTAAAAAATATACAAATACCAAAAAGATATTGGAGAAGTTGATGATTGCAAATTTAGTGTTAAATGGAGATATTTGTTTTAACCAATTTGATAAAAACAATTTTACAATGTGCGCCGATGGCGGATATAACGCTGTGCGCGCAAATGGTTTTAATGTTGATTGCGTTGTGGGCGATATGGATAGCATAAATATTACAAACGATTGCAAGGAAAGCATTAGGCTAAACCCAGAAAAAGATTTTACCGATGGCGAATTTGCATTGCAAATGTTGTTGGATAAAGGGTTTAAAAAGATTAATATTTTTGGCGTTGAGGGTGGCAGATTGGACCATGTTTTGACAAATTTAGACATTTTAAGCAAAGCAATTGCATATGATGTAGAAGTTGTGTGTAGATGCGCAAATTACAACATATTTGTTACCAATAAAACTTTTGCAAAAAAATGTGTTGTGGGCAAAACAATATCAGTAGTACCATTTTTAACAGATGTGCATATAATATCTACACAAGGATTGTATTATCCCGTAAAAAACAATTGGATAAAAAAGGGCGCTTCATTAGGCATTTCTAATGTTGTAACCGAACAAAATGTTGAAATAAAAATTGATGAGGGAAATATGTTGGTTTTTGAATTGTTTTAGGAGGTATTATGAAAATATATTGTATTAATCCACCCAGATTTATAAAAGCATTTTTACGATTATTTTGTACAAAACACACATCATAGGCTAAATAAACAATATACATAAGCGGTAGCAATTTTGCTACCTTTTTTCTTGCGCAGTTTTTCTTTGCAGATTTTCCTATGCAGATTTTCCTACGCAGTTTTTCTTACGCAGTTTTTCTTACACGGATTTTCCTATGCAGTTTTTTTTTACGCAGATTTTTTTACGCAGATTTTCCTACGCAATATTAGTTATAGTTGTATAACCAATATTGCGCTTGTAATTTATCAATATTTTATCAAATAGATTAAAAAACAAATAAAATACAAATATTATGCCAAAATCATTAAAACAGTTGTACATTATATCAAAATTGGGTATAATTACCTAACCATTAAACTGCCAGCAATTTTAAAAAAAGTTGCATTAAATGGTTTTAACGCAACAAAATAAAAAAAGGTAGCTTAAAGCTACCTAATTATTTTAAAATTTGATGATAATTTAGCTATTATTCAGCTAAATTCTTTCCACTTCTGATACATCTTGTGCATACATATTGTGATTTAACAACACCGTCAGTTTCAACTTTAACTTTTTGCACGTTAGCACCCCAAGCGCGCCTTGATTTTCTGTTAGAGTGGCTAACATTATTACCAGACATTTTGCCTTTTTGACAAATACTACATACCTTTGACATGAGAACACCTCCTTCTCTTTATGACTTAAATATTTTAACACTAATTTTTCATTAATGCAACAGATTTGAGGCACTATTTTAACAATTTATTATGATATGAAATATAATTTAATTAAATAACACTTGCAATATAACTAAATTTCGTGTATTATTAATATATATTAGAGGTTGAAATGGCAGTAAGTACATCTAACATCTTTGGAAAAATTAATATTTCAGATTTTGCTATTGCTATGGTGGCAAACCACGTGGCACTGGAGTGTTATGGTGTTTTTGACCTTGTGTCGCGCAAGCTAACAGACAGTATGATAGAGTTTTTTAACAGAGCTCCATCTTTTGCTAAAGGAATTAAGGTTGAAGTTATAGATAATAAGATAAATATAGACATTTATACAGTACTAATTGATGGCGTTTCTATTGACGCAGTGTGTGATTCTTTAAAAAGTACGGTCAAGTATAATGTCGAAACTTTTACAGGCATGCGTGTAAACAAGGTAAATGTTAATGTCGTTGGTGTAAAAGTTTAATTAAGGAGTTTGGTTTTTTATGAAAACTATTGATAATATAAAATTAAAAGAAATGCTTTTGGGTGGAGCGAAATTTTTAACGGTTAACAAAACTTTGGTAGATACGCTAAATGTTTTTCCCGTTCCTGATGGTGATACGGGCACAAATATGTCTTTAACCATCGCTTCTGCTGTTAATGAAGTAAATTCTTTAAAAGAAAATGAAATAGATGATATTGCAAAAGCCTTTGCAAGAGGTGCGCTAAAAGGCGCTAGAGGTAACTCTGGTGTTATTTTGTCGCAAATTTTTAAAGGTTTTTCGTTAGTTTTAGCCGATTGCGGTAATGTTGTTACAACAAAAGTTTTTGCTAAGGCTTTAATTTCTGCAACTGAAATAGCATATCGTGCAGTAACTAAGCCAAAAGAAGGCACAATACTTACTGTTATTCGTGTTATCGCTGAAAACGCTACCAATATTGCGTACAAAAATGTTGAATTTGTAGATTTTTTAAAGCAAATTCTTGCAAAAGGTAATGAAATATTAAGCAAAACCCCCGATATGTTGCCAGTTTTAAAAGAAGCGGGCGTTGTTGACGCAGGTGGAAAAGGTTTAGTTTGCGTCATTGAGGGTATGTATAGGGTTTTGGCTGGTATAGAATTGCCCGAACAAGAAATTGAAGTGAGTGAATCTGAAAGTAAAGAAAATTTTGCCGGGGAAATTCACGATTTAGGAAATATTAAATTTGCATATTGTACAGAATATTTTATTGTTAACCTTAAAAAATCGGTTACAGAAGAAGACGTTGCTAAATTACGAGATAAATTGCTACTTATTGGCGATTGTGTTATTGTTATTGGGGACGTTTATTTAATTAAAGTGCATGTGCACACCAACCAACCAAACAGGGCGTTGGGGCTTGCGTTGCAACTTGGCGAGTTGGACAAAATTAAAGTGGAAAATATGTTGCAACAAAACAGAAACTTAATGCAAGAAAAAGAAAAAAATAAAAAGCCTATCGCTATGCTATCAATATGTACGGGCGATGGCGTTTCTAAAATTTTTAAAGATTTGAATGTTGATTATATTATTGAAGGCGGACAAACTATGAACCCTTCAGTTGAGGATATTTTATCTGCAGTTGAAAGAATAAATTCGGATAATATAGTAATATTGCCAAACAACAAAAACATTATTTTGGCAGCGGAACAAGCGAAGGAACTTACAAGCAAAAATTGCGTTATTGTGCCAACAACAAATGTGCCAGAGGGCATTAGTTCGGCAATAGTGTTTGATGTTAACTCTACCATAGAGGACAACTTTGATACAATGAATGTTGCAAAGGACACCATAAAATGCGGTATGGTAACATACGCTGTGCGCACTACCGAAATTGATGGTTTTGATTTGCACGAGGGCGATATTATTGGGCTTGACGACAAAAAAATTATTGCAAAAAGCAATGATGTTGCGCAAACAACAAAAGATGTTGTAAACAAAATTATGACAGAAGATGAAGAAATTATAAGCTTGTACTATGGCGATAATGTTACAAAAGAGCAGGCGGAAAGCATCAGAAAAGATGTTGAAGCAGAGCACCCAGATTGTGAAGTTTGCTGTTATTATGGCGGTCAACCACACTATTACTTTATGATTTCTATTGAGTAAACAGTTAAATTTTTATATTATTACAAAGCAATAACAGTTAGATTTATATTAAAATTACAAAGCAATAACGGTTAGATTTATATTAAAAGTACAAAGCAATTACGGTTTTAGATTTATATTAAAAGTACAAAAGAATAAGGGTTAAACTATAATATAATTACAAAAGAATAACAGTTAAATT
>JAVVTM010000065.1:0-8161 GCA_036653655.1 Clostridia bacterium
AAATAAGCGTCTTGCTTGCCGACAATCGCTAGAACATATAGGCAACTATATGTCAAGATAGATGTTCATCTAATACAGAACTCGGCTTATAGGTCAATCTCAAACATCAAAACGGCTTGGTAAATTCTAAGCCGTTTTGTTTTATGTTTACTATTACATCACATATTTTTTTAATATATTTTACTCCTTTTTATGTGTTTTCTTGTTTTTTAGGATATTAAGTTTTTTTTATTATTATATTTTATTAATGTTTTAAGTGTCAAAACTGATTGTATAATATTATATTTTATTAAAACTTAATTATTAAAATTAAAAAAATCAAAAAACCAAGGCTTTCGTTTAATCTCATCATTTGGTGGGTTTGGTGTTGGCTTTTCTATTTTTGGCGCAGTTGGCAATTTTAACGACTGTTCTGTTGTAAAAATTTCTAATATATTGCCATCAATATCTAAATTGCCACCAATTATATTATTGTTTTTACTATTAACATAATTTATTTCACTTATCAAATTATTGGTTTCTGTTAATGCTTTACTAAAATCGTTATTATTTTGTAACGAATTAATATTAAAATTGTTATTGCTTTCTAAAGAATAATAGTTATAGTTGCTATTGCCTTCTGTTAATGCTTTACTAAAATTGTTATTATTTTGTAACGAATTACTGTTAATATAATTATTTTCGCCACGAATCAAATCATCATAGTTATTTTGGTTGTTAGTTATATTTGCTTTATAAATATAATTTTGGTTATAATAATCTTTATCAATTGGTAAATACACAACATTGTTTGGTTTTATAAAATTGCCAGCTGTATTGTTTTGCAAATAAAAATTTTCCACCACATTTGCGCATAACTGCGTTGGAAACCCACCACCAGTTAAGTTTATATTTAAATTATTTTGCTTATCGTTGTTAAAATTGCCAATCCAATTAAAAAAAGTGTGGTTTTTTGTATAAGAAATATTATAGCAATCACTATTATCGTTTTCTGTACCCAATGTGCCTGTTTTTGATGCAATTTGTACATCTAAGCGGTCTAATATGCGAGCTGTCCCAATTTTTGTTGTACTTCTTAACATATCTGTCATAATATAAGCGGAACTTTTGTTAATTATTTGATTATTTTTTGCGTTATGCTTATAAATAATTTTGCCATTTTTGTTTGTAATACTTTTTATTAAAGTAACTTCATTTTGGTTTCCTTCGTTTGCAAGTGTTGCGTAAGCGTTTGCAAGGCAAAAAGGATTAACGCCATTTGTCATTGCGCCTAACGCTAAAGATAAATTATTATCGCTTTTTTCGGGATTAAATTTAAATTTGTTCAAATAATTTAAGCTTAAATCAACACCAATTTCGTTTAATAATTTTACCGCAGGAATGTTTAACGATGTTGCAAGCGCCTCACGGTAGCTTACCCAACCATTAAATTGATTGTTAAAATTGTTAGGAGAGTAGCCATTTATGTTAATATGCTCATCTAATACTTTTGTACTTGGATAAATAAAATTATTTTCGATTGCGGGCAAATAAACAGAAAATGGCTTTAGCGTAGATGCAGGCATTCGTTTTAATTTAAACAAATTGCCATTAAAATTTGTATCAAGCGCAATAATGCTACCATTGTTGTTATCAATAATAAAAGACAAATAATCAACAGTAGAGTTTGCCAAGTTTTTTGGCAGAGTAGTTTGATTGTAAAACCTATTAATAATATTTTGCGCATCTAAATTTAAATAGGTATCAATAGTATATCCGCCATTTTTTAACTCGTCTTTGCTTAGCTTAGTTATAGCGCTTGCTTGCGTGTAAATAGAAGATAGGTATGAATTAGGGTCATTATTGTTATACTTTAAGGTGTTTTTAATAACAATATCCTCGTTTACAGCAGTTTCGTACATTTTTTTTGATATTTTATCTTGTGAAAGCAAAACATTTAACACCAAGTTTTTGCGCGCAATGCAGTTGTTATAATTATCTATTGGGTTATATTTTTTTGGATTTTTTACTATTCCAGCAAGCGCGCAAGCTTCAGCTAATGTTACATCGCTTGGCAATTTGTTAAAAAAATTGATAGTTGCATTTTTTATACCATAAATACCTTTGCCAAAATATAAAATATTTAAATACATTTCTAATATTTCATCTTTACTAAACTCTTTTTCCAACTGTTTTGCAAGTTTCATTTCTTTAAATTTTCGGTCAAAACTTTTTTTGTTTGTTAAATGAGTGTTTTTAATTAGCTGTTGAGTTATTGTCGAAGCGCCTTCTTTAAAAGCGTGGCTTTTGATGTTTTCTACCGTTGCGCCCAAAATTCGCTTGTAATCCAAGCCTTTATGCTCATAAAATCTTTTATCTTCAAGCGCTACAAAGCTTAATGATAAGTTTTTTGATATTTCATTAAGTTTTACATATTCATTTTGATTAATTTTTTCGCCATTTGCTAAAATATTAGAGTTTGGCGTCTTTTTTAAACGATTAATATCCAATTTATTGTCGCCTAATGTTATTGTAAAAAATATTATAAATGCAAGTATGCAAATAACTAAAACTATCGCAATTACTTTTAAAAATGATTTCATTCGTTTTTTCATAATTCACCTTTATATTAATATAAGTATATTTATTTATTTTATTTGTTTTTGTTGAAAAAAACTTTTTAAAACTGTATAATGATTGTGGAGGATAATATGCAATACTACAAAATTGTTACTTATGGTTGCCAAATGAATATTCACGAGTCGGAAAAAATGAGCGGTGCTTTAGAAAGTTTAGGTTACACCGAAGCGGAAAATGTTGAAACCGCAGATATCATTGTTTTTAACACTTGTTGCATTCGTGATACTGCAGAATCCAGAGCATTAGGCAATATTGGCGCATTAAAAAAGTTAAAAAAACTTAATCCTAACAAAATTATTTGCGTAAGCGGTTGTATGACTCAACAAAAAGATAGGGCGGAGGACATTAAAAAACGCTATCCGTTTATTGATATCATTTTAGGCACTACAAACCAACACTTGTTGGGCAAATATTTAGAAGAATATATTTTAAATCGTAAAAAAATTGTCAATATTGACGCTACTGAAAAGCCTGCCGTTATTGAAAATGAAAAATGCTACCGCACCAGTGGCTGTAATGCGTGGATAAACATTACTTATGGTTGCAATAATTTTTGCACATATTGCATTGTTCCTTATGTTAGAGGCAGGGAGCGTAGCCGTAAATTAAACGATGTTTTGGCTGAATTTAGGCAAATGGTTGATGATGGCTATAAGGAAATTACCCTTTTAGGGCAAAATGTCAATTCTTACGGGCACGATTTGCAAGATGGTACAAATTTTGCAACGCTTTTACGCAAAATTGATGAAATTGAGGGCGATTTTAGAGTGCGTTTTATGACATCTCACCCTAAAGATATCAATCGTGAAATTATTGATATTATCGCTAAAAGCAAAAATTTGTGCAAAAATATTCATTTGCCAATTCAATCTGGCAGTAATAATGTTTTAAAAGCTATGAATAGGCACTATACAAAAGAGTATTATTTGGACATTATTGAGGAAATTAAACAAAAAATTCCTAATTGTGGCATTACAACTGACATTATGGTGGGCTTTCCGGGCGAAACTGAGCAAGATTTTAACGATACGCTTGAAGTTGTAAAAAAAGTTAGATATTCTAGCGCTTTTACTTTTATCTATTCTCCTCGCACGGGTACGCCTGCTGCGTTGATGGAGCAAATTCCTTACGAAATCAAATCGGAGCGTATACAGCGCCTTATTAAATTGCAAAATAAAATTACTAAAGAAATATCTAAAGAGTATGAAGGTAGAGTTTTTACCGTTTTATGCGAAGGCTTTAATGAAAAACTCAACACTGTTTGTGGCAGAACAGATTGTGGCAGAATGGTCAATTTTAACGGCGATAAGCAACTTATTGGTAAGTTTGTTGATGTTAAAATATCACATTCAACTTCTGCTTCTTTATTCGGCGAGGTATTATAAATGACATTATCACCAATGATGACGCACTATTTATCACTTAAAGAACAGTATAAAGATACCCTAATTTTTTACAGATTAGGCGATTTTTATGAGATGTTTTTTGAGGACGCTAAAGTTGCTTCAAAAGAATTAGATTTAACCTTAACCGGCAGAGATTGTGGGCTTGATGAGCGCGCGCCAATGTGCGGTGTGCCTTATCACGCAGTTGATGGCTATATTGCAAAGCTTATTGCAAAAAATTATAAGGTTGCAATTTGTGAACAATTAACAACTCCCGACCAACAAAAAGGCATGGTCGAGCGAGATATTGTGCGTGTTATTACACCCGGCACGATAATCGAAGATACAATGCTGGAGGAGGGCAAAGCAAATTATTTGGCGTGCGTTTTTGGCGCAGAAGATGCTTTTGCCGTTGCTTGGGCAGACATTAGCACTGGGGAATTTTTTGTTACCGAAACCGCAAAAACTACCGATGCGCTTGAAGATTCTCTTGTAACTATTGATGCAAAAGAAATTATTGCGCAAGAATGTTTGCTTGCTGTTTGTAAAGAAATACCGTCAATCACTTTTGGCAAATTGCCAAAATTTGAAAGCTATAACGATTGGAGTTTTAAATTTGAAAACGCTAAAAATGCGCTACTTAAGCAATTTAATATTGTTAGTTTAACTCCATTTGAAATCGAGGACAAGCCAGCTTGCGTTTGCGCTTGTGGTGCGCTTCTTGCATTTTTGCTTGAAACACAAAAAAGAGCGTTAACGCATATTAAGAGCATTAAGTATATAAACAACTCAAATTATATGGTTTTAGATATCAATACAAGAAGAAATTTGGAGTTGTACGAAAATTCTCACGATAGAACTAAAAAATTTAGTTTGCTTTGGGTTTTGGACAAAACTAAAACTTCACTTGGCGCAAGAAATATGCGAAAATGGCTAAATCAACCACTTTTAGATGAAAAACTAATTAAATATAGGCTTGATGTCGTGGAAGAATTGGTTAACAACAGCAAACTTCGTGCCGAAATTGAAGAAGAATTGCAAAATATTAAAGATATCGAAAGGCTTGTTTCCAAATTGTTATATGGCTCGTTTAATCCTCGTGATTGCTTGGCAATTTTGGATACGCTAAATGCTTTGCCATCTTTAAAAAGCTGTTTAGCGCAAAATAATAACAAATATTTACAAAAAATTGATAAAAATTTGTTTCCGTTAGAAAAACTTGCCAATTTGCTAAAAAGCGCAATTAACGATAATCCACCAATAAATACAAAAGATGGCGGTTTTATTAAATATGGCTTTAATAAAGAACTTGACGGCTTTCGTGATGCCAAGCAAAACAGCAAAAATTGGCTTGCTGAATTGGAAGCTAAAGAAAAGGAACTTACGGGCATTAAAAATTTAAAAATTAGTTATAATAGAGTTTTTGGCTATTTTATTGAAGTTACCAAATTAAACAGCGATAAAGTGCCATATAGATATGTTAGAAAACAAACTTTAGTAAATAATGAACGCTATATTACTGATGAACTAAAGCAAATTGAAGATACTTTACTTGGCGCAGATGAAAAAGCCGTTGCGCTAGAAATTGAGTTTTTTAACAATATTAAACAAGAAATAATGCGTTATACGCAAGAATTACAATCAACAGCAAGCGCAGTTGCACAGCTTGATTGCTTGTTTTCTTTTGCTAAAGTTTCTGTGCAAAACAACTATGTTAAACCAATTATAAACAAAAAAATTGATGCTATTTCCTTACAAAATAGCAGACACCCCGTTGTAGAACAAATATTAAAAAACAATCAATTTATTGCAAATGATTGCTTTTTAGACAATAACGAAAACAATATTATGGTTATTACTGGTCCAAATATGGCAGGAAAAAGCACTTTTATGCGACAAGTTGCGCTAATTACGCTAATGGCGCATTTGGGTTGCTTTGTACCATGCGAAAGCGCAGAAATTGCAATTGTGGATAGGATTTTTACACGAGTTGGCGCTAGTGATGATTTAAGTTTTGGGCAAAGCACTTTTATGGTTGAAATGCTTGAAGTTTCTACAATTTTAAAAAACGCCACTTCAAAAAGTTTGCTAATATTAGATGAGATAGGCAGAGGCACATCAACTTATGACGGGCTTTCAATAGCTTGGGCGGTTATGGAATATATTGCGACAAAAATTAGGGCAAAAACTCTTTTTAGCACGCATTATCACGAGTTGACAGAGTTGGAAGGGCTGTTAAATGGCGTAAAAAATTATCGAATTTTAGTTAACGACCAAAGCAAAGACATAATATTTTTACACAAAATTGCCCGTGGTGGCGCAAATAAATCGTTTGGCATTGAGGTTGCAAGTTTGGCTGGAGTGCCAACTGCGGTTACTGAACGAGCAAAACAAATTGCCAAAAATTTAGAACAAATTAACATTAATAAAGATACAAACGCCATTGTTATGCAATCAAACTCCGTAAAGCTTGGGCAAGTTTCGTTTTTAGAAAATAATTATGATGAAATAATTGAAGAATTAAAAGGCACTGATACCAATAATTTAACGCCAATGCAAGCGTTAATCATTATTAATGACTTAAAACAAAAGGTGGAAAAAATAGTAAAATGAAAATAAATCTTTTAGATAGTTTAATTTACAATAGGATTGCAGCAGGCGAAGTGGTTGAAAAACCAGCTTCCGTTGTTAAAGAACTTGTAGAAAATAGTATTGATGCAGGTTCGGCAGAAATCACAATATCCATACAAAATGGAGGCATTGACAACATTACAATTACAGATAATGGTTGTGGCATTGATGTTTCCGACATTAAAAATGCGTTTTTGCCACACGCAACTTCAAAAATATCTAAAATTGATGATTTAGATAGCATTTGCACATTAGGTTTTAGAGGCGAAGCGTTGCCGTCTATTGCCTCTGTCAGCAAAATTACAGTTAAAAGCAAAACACTAAATAGTGAAATTGGCTGTAAACTTACTGTTATTGGAGGGATTTGTGGCGAAGTTGAAAATTGCGCTTGCAACGAAGGCACTGTTTTTGAAGTTAATAATTTATTTTATAACACGCCAGCAAGAGCAAAATTTTTAAAAAAAGCTAAAACAGAAGAAAATAATATTTCTCAAGTTGTAACTCAACTTATTTTGGCGAACCCAGATGTTGCTTTTAAATATATTGTTGAGGGCAAAACCATATATAAAACAATTGGAAACGGGTTAGAAAACATTATTTATGACATTTATCAACCGAATATAGCTAAAAACTTGTTGCAAGTTAGTTTTGAAAATAATGGTTACAAAATTTTTGGATATGTTAGCAATAACAATCTAACAAAATCAAACAAAAGTTATCAAACAACCATTGTCAACGGTAGGTTTATTGTTAATAACACAATTTCTACCGCAGTAACACAAGCCTATGGCAACAATTTGATGAAAAGATGTTACCCGGTTTATGTTTTAAACTTAATTATTCCCTTTGATGATTTAGATGTTAATGTAACTCCAAACAAAAGCGACGTGCGCTTTATTGACAGTCAAATTATATTTTCGCTAGTTTATAGAGCGGTTAAAGATGCGCTATTAAAAAATAGTGTTGTTTACAACGAAATGACAAACGAAAGTAGCAAAAACACCAATAATATACGACATAATAATGAAAGTAGCAAAAATAGTAATGTTTTACAAGATAATAACACTAATACTTTAACCAACGATAGCAATAGTGTTCTAAATAAGGTGGATAATTATAATAATACGCCTAATTTAGAACTAAATAATGATAATAATCAAAAAAGTACAACATTTATACCGCAAGTTAAAGGTTCTTCTGTTGCCGATAAACTTTTTGTTGATTTTTCCAATAATGCAAAACCATTAACAAATGTTGAAGATTTTGAATATTTTGAAAAAACAGACAAATCTTTATCAAACAACAAAAACAAGCCAAATTGCATTGTTAAATTTGAAAATGATAATAATAACATTAATATTGGCAACAAAAACAATAACAATTCTAATGATAATGACAACAAAAACAATTATATAGTTACTAATGAAAATTGTAATGCAAATAATAGCGAAAATTGTAATTCTAAAAATGAGATTTATGGCGAAAATAACAGTATTAACAATGAAAATTTGAATAATAGCGTTAAT
>JAVVTM010000066.1:0-8080 GCA_036653655.1 Clostridia bacterium
ATTGAGCAAGCGCGCAAAATCGCTTATGCCAATGTTGAAAAAATTGATTTTAAAAACAAACATTACAGAAAGGATATAGGTATTAAACTATGATAAGAAGAATTTTTGTAGAAAAAAAAGATGGCTATAATGTTAACGCTAAAAAGCACTTAGCCGACATCAAAAATGTGTTGGGCGTTAAAGCGCAAGACGTTAAAGAATACATTAGATACGATATTGAAAATTTGAGTGATAATGCTTTTGATATGGCTAAAACTACAATTTTTTCGGAAGCGCCAGTTGATAATATTTTTACCAAATTGGAGTTGTTTGATGGCTATAAATATTTTGTTAGCGAATATTTGCCGGGGCAGTACGACCAACGCGCAGACAGCAGTATGCAATGCGTAAAGTTGCTTTCGCCCAACGAGGAAGTTTTGGTAAAATGCGCAACAGTTTTTGCTGTTTGTGGCGTTACTGATGATGAATTTGTTAAAATTAAACATTATATTATTAACCCTGTCGAGGCTCGTGAAGGCAATTTTGAAATGCCAAAAACGCTTGTACAACAAACTTTTGCCCCAAAAGATATTGCAATAGTTGAGGGTTTTATCAATATGGATAATCAGCAAATTGCAGCTTTTCACACTAAAAGCAATTTTGCAATGAGTGTTGAAGATTTGCTGTTTGTGCGTGATTATTGTGCAAAAGAGGGCAAAAACCCAACCGAAACTGAGTTAAAAGTTATTGATACTTATTGGTCAGACCATTGCAGACACACAACTTTTGCAACGGAATTAACCGATATTAAAATTGAAAGTAATAATCCGCACATTAAATTGAGCTTGCAAAAGTATGAAGATTTGTACAAGGAATTTAATAGCGCGCGCCCAGACAAATACAGATGTTTGATGGATATTGCTACTATTGTTGTAAAAAAACTTAAAAAATTGGGCAAGTTAAACAACTTGGATCAAAGTGATGAAATTAACGCTTGTAGCGTGGTTGTTGATGTTGATAATGATGGCAAAATTGAGCCATGGTTAATTATGTTTAAAAACGAAACCCACAATCACCCAACCGAAATTGAGCCTTTTGGTGGCGCAGCAACTTGCTTGGGCGGAGCAATCCGTGATCCGTTAAGTGGCAGAACTTATGTTTATCAAGCAATGCGTGTTACAGGCTGTGGCGACCCTCGTGAAAGCTTGAAAGACACCCTAAAGGGCAAATTGCCTCAACGAGTTATTAGCAAAACTGCGGCTAGCGGTTATTCTAGCTATGGCAACCAAATTGGCTTGGCTACTGGCTTAGTTACTGAAATGTACCACCCAAATTACAAGGCAAAAAGGCTAGAAACTGGCTTTGTTATCGCGGGCGCTCCAAAAGAAAATATTGTGCGCCGTAAGCCTATAGAGGGCGATATTATTTTGTTGCTTGGTGGCGCAACGGGCAGAGATGGTTGTGGTGGCGCAACTGGAAGTTCTAAGGCGCACACCGAAAAATCGGTTGAGGTTTGTGGCGCAGAAGTGCAAAAAGGCAACCCTTTAACCGAACGCAAAATTCAGCGTTTGTTCCGCAACAAGCAAGTGGCAAATTTGATTGTAAAATGCAACGATTTTGGCGCAGGTGGCGTTGCCGTTGCAATTGGCGAACTTGCTGATAGCCTTGATATTAATTTGGACAAAGTGCCAAAAAAATACGAGGGTTTAACGGGTACGGAGCTTGCCATTTCTGAATCGCAAGAGCGTATGGCGGTGGTTATTGCAAAAGAAAATGTTACCGCATTTAAAGATTTTGCAAGAGTAGAAAACTTGACGGCAACCGAAGTTGCAGTTGTAACTAACACTGGCTATATGCGTATGATTTATAACAATAAATTTATTGTTAATCTTAAGCGAGAGTTTTTGGATACAAACGGAGTTAAGCAACAGCAAAAGGCTATTATTTGCGATAATAAAAGTGATTATATTAACCAAATTTCTGAGGATATTGCGCAAGATTTAGCGGATAAAAATATAAAAAGCGCCATTTTAAAAACGCTTGCCAAACTTAATGTTTGTTCACAAAAAGGGCTTGGCGAGATTTTTGACAGTACAATTGGCGCAAAAACAATTATTATGCCTTTTGGTGGCGATTATCAATTAACTCCATCAATAGTAATGGCTACAAAACCACCAACAAGTGGCGTTACAGATACGGCAACGGTTAGCAGTTTTGGCTGTTCGCCACAATTAATGAGCAGTAGCGCTTTTACTGGCGCAATATATAGCGTTGTTTTGTCAATTTCAAAATTGATTGCAGCAGGCGTGCCACAAGATAGCATACGCTTAACTTTGCAAGAGTTTTTTAAAAAGTTAAACAATGATGAAAAGCGTTGGGGCGAGCCACTTTCTGCGTTGTTGGGCGCATTGTATGCTCAACTTGCATTGCAAATTGGCGCTATTGGCGGTAAAGATAGTATGAGCGGTAGCTTTGAAAAATTGGATGTTCCACCAACATTAATTTGTTTTGCAGTGGGCATTTCTAAGGCTAGCAAACTTATTACTAACACAATTAAAGAGGCAAAAAAGGGCGAGCCAAACAAGGTTTATCACATACAACTTTTGCGTGATGATTACAATGTTCCTAATTTTGATTGGCTAACAAAACTTTACAACACAATGTACACACAAATTGTTTTAGGCAATGTTGTTGCGTGCAATGTTGTTGAAGAAGGCGGTTTAGTTGCAAGTGTAATTAAGTCGTTAGTGGGCAATAAAGTTGGTTTTACTTTTACAAAAAATATTACCGCAACCGATTTTGCTCCAAAATTTGCCGATTATATTTTTGTAGCTAAAGATATTAGCGCTTTTGCGCAATTTAACCCACAATTGGTTGGCGAATTAAATGGCACACGAAGCATAAAAGTTAATAATGAAACAATAAAAATAGAAGAAGCTATCGCAAGTTTTACCCAAACATTAGAAAGCGTTTATCCAACAACCGCAATTGCCACTGGCGAGGCGCACAACTTAAGTTGTTTTGGCATTAAACATCAAAGCCAAATTAAAACCGCCAAACCAACAGTGTTTATACCAGTTTTCCCCGGCACAAATTGCGAGTATGATACAGCAAGAGCTTTTGAGCGTGCAGGCGCAAAAACTGATGTTTTTGTAATTAAAAATCAAAACGAAGCAGATATTTTAGAGGCAACCGAAAGTATTGTAAAACGCATTAACAATTCGCAAATTATTGCTTTTCCGGGTGGGTTTTCTGGCGGAGATGAGCCAGATGGCAGTGGCAAATTTATTGCTACCACTTTTAAAAATCCTAAAATTGCCGAGGCGGTTTTAAACTTGCTTTACAAGCGTGATGGCTTGGCAATTGGCATTTGCAACGGTTTTCAGGCGTTAATAAAATTAGGGCTTGTGCCTTATGGCGAAATTAAAGAACAGCTTGCCGATGCGCCAACGCTAACATACAACAACATTTCTAGGCATGTAAGCACCATTGTGCAAATTAGAGTTGCCACAAACAAAACACCTTGGTTAAGTGGCGTTAAGGTTAATGATGTGTTTAATGTGGCGGTTAGCCACGGCGAGGGTAGGTTTGTTTCTAGCGAGCAAGAATTGCAAAAATTGATTGCTAATGGTCAGGTTGCAACACAATATGTTGACAAGTTGGGCAACGCAACAATGCAATCGCCTTTTAACCCTAACGGGTCTATGTGCGCTATCGAGGGCATTATTTCCCCAGACGGCAGAGTGCTTGGCAAAATGGGGCACGCTGAACGAACAGACAGCAATCTTTACAAAAATTGCGAGGGCAATTATGATATGAAGTTGTTTGAAAGTGGCGTAAAATACTATAAATGATTTGGCTAAGTTAACTAATTTTAAAATTTAGTTAGCTAAATATAACAAAATTACTTATAATAATAGCAAAACAAATATAAAGCATTTGCAATAAATAATAAGTGTTGCAAACATTGAAGTGTGAAAACATTGAAGTGTGAAAACATAGAAGCGTAAACATTTTAGTGTTGCAAACATTAAAGTGTGAAAACATTGAAGTGTTGGAGCATAGAAGTAAAAACATAAAGTGTTGCAAAACAATTTTACGCTTTTTATTAGTAACAAAATATTTGTTAAAAGTTTTATTAAAAGATTATATTTTAAATAAAGAGGTGGTTAGATGGCTTTTTTACCCTTAAACGGTATGGATTTTGACGGGCAACAACTAGATTTTATTTTAGTTACGGGCGAAGCTTATGTTGACCACCCTTCTTTTGGGCATGCAATTATTTCTCGCTTAATTGAAAGTTATGGCTTTAGCGTTGGCATTATTTCGCAACCACAAACTGAGGAAGATTACAAGGTTTTTGGCGAGCCAAAGCACGCTTTTTTTATTAGCGGTGGAGTGGTTGATTCTATGGTAAACAACTATACTGTTGCCAAAATTAGGCGTGCAAAAGATGTTTACAGCGAGGGTGGCGAAGTTGGCAAGCGCCCAGATAGATGTGTTACTGTTTACAGCAATAAATTAAAAAAATTGTATCGCAATATCCCCGTTGTTATTGGCGGTTTGGAGGCATCGTTGCGCCGTTTTGCGCACTATGATTATTGGAAAGATAGTGTTATGCCAAGCATATTGGTGGATAGCCGAGCAGATTTGCTAATTTTTGGCATGGGCGAGCGCCCAATAAAAGAATTGATGGATTATGCAAGAAAAAACATTTCTTTTGCTAAAATTAAAGATGTTAGAGGCACTTGCTATTTAGAACATTTTGACAATTTTTCTAAATCATTAAAAAAAGATATCGAAACTAACGACGCTATTTTTTGCCCAAGTTTTGAGGAGGTTTGCGCAAGTAAAATTTCGTATTGCAAAGCGTTTAATATGCAAACAAAAAATAACGACCATATTACAGGCAAAATTATGTTGCAAAAGCACGGCGATGTTTATTTGGTGCAAAATCAAATTCAAATTCCGCTTGAAGAAAGTGAAGTTGATTACGCATACTCATTGCCATATATGAAAACATTTCATTACTCCTACACAAAAGGCGTGCCAGCTATTGAGGAAGTGAAATTTAGCATTACATCACAACGAGGTTGTTTTGGCAACTGCAATTATTGTGCGTTAACTTATCATCAAGGCAGGATTATTCAGCGCAGAAGTAAAGAATCGTTGCTTGAAGAAGCACGAGAAATGACCAAAGAAAGCGATTTTAAAGGTTATATTCACGATGTTGGAGGCCCTACCGCAAATTTTAGAATTGCAAGTTGCGAAAAACAAAAAAAGTTTGGCATATGCACAACAAAAAATTGTATTGGCTTTAAAAAGTGCGATAATTTGCAAGTTAGTCATAAAGAATATTTAGATTTGCTTAAAGAAATGCGCCAAATTGAGGGCATTAAAAAAGTGTTTATTCGCAGTGGCATTAGGTTTGATTATTTAATGTACGATAATAACGACGAGTTTTTTCACGAGTTAGTTAAACACCACATTAGCGGACAATTAAAAGTTGCGCCGGAACATTGCGTAGATTCTGTTTTGGAGGCGATGAACAAGCCAAAATTTGATGTTTACTTGAGGTTTAAAGAAAAATTTGACAAAATTAATCAAAAATTGGGCTTGAAACAATATATTGTGCCATATTTAATTTCTTCCCACCCGGGGTGTAGGTTGCAAGACGCAATTAAGCTTGCCGAATATTTAAAATCTATTAATTATATGCCTGAACAAGTGCAAGATTTTTATCCAACGCCATCAACAAAATCAACCTGTATGTATTATACAGAACTCAACCCCGACACGCTAAAGCCTATGTATGTGCCAAAAGATAGAGAGGATAAAAAAACGCAAAGGGCGCTTTTACAATATCGTAAAAAAGAAAATTACGACATTATTGAACGAGCTTTATATGAGGCGCACCGAGAAGATTTGATTGGTTTTGATGAAAAATGTTTAATAAAACCAAAAAAACCAATGATACAATCTAATGCAAATTACGCAAATAACACACCGCAAAAAGTGTACAAAAAAATTAATGGACAAACAAAAAAGAAGTAAATTTGCAAAAATAAGGATAATAAAATTTTAAACTACTGTTTTTCAGTAGTTTTTTTATTGTTTTTTACAGTGTTTTTGCGTTTAATAATTATTTTTATTTTTGTTTTTATTTTTTTAATATCATATTATTTATCATTATTGTTCGTTATCTTCAATTTATTTTTTGCATTTTTTTGCGTTTTTATTTGGCAAAATTTTAATTTAAAAGCAAAAATATGTTACTGTTAAAATTTTAATGCATATAATTTTTTTAAGAAAATATAATTTAATGTAAGCGTATTTAATGCGCTAAAATTAGTTATAATACGACAAAAAAATTTAAAATTAATTGGTTAAAAATGAGTATATTATAGAGGTAGCAAATGATTTTTGTATTAAAAAAAAGAACGTTAATAGTGGTTGCGATTTGTATGCTTGTGGCAATTTTGACAACGGGTGGAATGTTTACTTCTCAAGCTATTGCAAAAAGCCGTAAAGTGCCAATATATGCCGTTGATGTGGGGCAAACTAAGAAGATTGCAATAACTTTTGACGCTGCTTGGGGCGCAGATAAAACCAAAGGAATTTTGGATATTTTGCAAAAAAATGATTGCAAGGCAACCTTCTTTTTGGTGGGGTTTTGGATAAAAAACTTTCCTGATATGGTTAAGGAAATTAACGCTTGCGGTATGGAAATTGGCAATCATAGTGATAATCATTTAAAAATGTCAACGCTTACAGTTGATGACATTAAAAAGGAATTGGACACAGTAAATAATGGCGTTTATAAATTGATTGGAAAGAAAACAAAATATTTTAGAGCTCCTTTTGGCGATTACAACAATAATTTAATTGCCGAGGCGGAAAATTTGGGATATACACCTATACAATGGAGTGTCGATTCTCTAGATTGGAAGGGGCTAAGTGGCAGTGAAATTTGCAAACGAGTGCTTAATAAAGCGGAAAACGGCAGTATAATTTTGTGCCACAACAACTCTGACCATATTTTGGAGGCGTTGCCAATTATTTTAAAGGAATTAAAATTGAAAGGCTTTAGCTTTGTAACTATGAGTGAATTGGTGTATAAAGAAAATTTTAATATTGATAATAGTGGCATACAGCATTTAAATAGCAAATAATTATTAAATAAAACAATAACATTTTGACAATAAGAAAACAAAACAATAACATTTTGACAATAAGAAAACAAAACAAAACATTTTGGACAATAAGAAAACATAAACAAAAACATTTTAGACAATAAGAAAACATAAACAATAACATTTTGACAATAAGAAAACAAAACAATAACATTTTAGACAATAAGAAAACATAAACAAAAATACAAAATTATTAAAAAATAAAGGAACACAACATTTTAATGGAGGGGTGAAATGAATTACCAAGAGATGAGCAACAACAAATTAGTTTTAACAGGAGAGGTGTTAGAGCCTCCTGTTTATAGCCACGAATTGTTTGGCGAAGGTTTTTACGAAACTAAATTGCAGGTTATGCGACTATCAAAACAATTTGATATTGTGCCAATTACAATATCCGAGCGTTTGATAAAATTATACAATATTGAGGTGGGTAAAAACATCACAATAGAGGGTCAATTTAGAAGTTACAACAAGATTGAAGAAGAAAAATCTAAGCTAATGCTAACTGCTTTTGTGCGTGATATTGTTGAAAAAGATGAGGAAAATCCAAATAGTATCGAGCTAACGGGCTTTATTTGTAAAGCTCCAATTTATAGAACGACGCCTTTTAAACGAGAAATTTGCGATGTGCTGTTGGCTGTTAATCGTGCCTACAATAAATCGGATTACATACCTTGCATTTTTTGGGGCAGAAACGCGCGCTTTATAAAAAATATGCAAATTGGCGAAAAAATTAGCTTGTCTGGCAGAGTTCAAAGCAGAAATTACACAAAAATTGCAAGCGATAACACTGTTATTGAGCATGTTGCATATGAGGTTTCAGTAAATAAAATTATGATTGATAAACCCTTGCAAATCAGTTTGCAAGTGCGAGATATTGCAAATTATGAGCAATAAAATTAGCTTGT
>JAVVTM010000067.1:0-8015 GCA_036653655.1 Clostridia bacterium
TGTAACATATAGTGGAAATATGTCAATAGCTATATTAAAAATTCAAGATAAACTGCCATTGTTAAACAAAATAATTGCAAAAGGCGACAAATTGTTGTATAATAAAATTTGCGAGGTAAAAATGGCATATTTAACACTGTACAGAAAATTTAGGCCACAAAATTTTAATGAAGTTATTGGGCAAGATTTTATTGTAAAAATTTTAGTTAATCAAATTAAAAACAACCAGATTGCGCACGCATATTTGTTTACGGGCACAAGGGGCACTGGCAAAACTTCTGTTGCCAAAATTTTTGCAAAGGCGGTAAATTGCGCCGATAGCCAAAATTTTCCTTGCGGAAAGTGCGAAAGTTGCTTGAATACTAACAGTTTGGATATTATTGAAATGGATGCCGCCAGCAATAACGGCGTTGATGAAATTAGGGAACTGCGTGATAAAGTTGCTTTTCCTCCAGCCAATTCTAAGTATAAAGTTTATATCATTGATGAGGTTCATATGCTGTCATCTTCCGCTTTTAACGCATTGTTAAAAACATTGGAAGAACCGCCTGCTCACGCTATTTTTATTTTAGCCACAACCGAAGTGCACAAAATCCCTCAAACCATTTTGTCAAGGTGTATGCGGTTTGATTTTAAATTGGTTAATAACGATGTTCTTTTTGAACATATTAAAAAAATATTTGCAAGTATTAATGTTAAAGCGGAGGATAACGCAATCAAACTTATTGCTCAAAGTGGCAATGGCAGTGTGCGTGATGCGCTTTCTATCGCCGAAACATGCGTGTCTTATTGCAGTGGCGCAATATCTTACGCAGATGTTTTAGAGGTTTTGGGCAACAGTTCGCCCGAGTTCGTTTTGCAAATTTGCCAAAGTATTTTGCAAAGCGATGTTAAAAATTTGCTTGTGCAAGTTGATGATATTTGCAATAAAGGCAAAAGTATTACCTTGCTTGCTAAAGATATCACGCTTATGATGCGCAATATTTTGTTTGCAAAAAACTGTGTTAACGCAAACAAATTTTTAAATTTACCGCGGGAATTGTTTTTTAAAATTAGCGAGGTGGCAAATCTTAACGACTCGCAAAAAATGGTTCAAACAATCGAAATTTTAACCGCAACTGAAACCAATTTGCGTTACAGTGCGCAACCACGCATAATTATCGAAACAGCTTTAGTTAAAGCCAGCAACATTAGCGCCTCACTCAATATTGACGCATTAATTTTGCGCATAAAAGATTTGGAAAACAAAGTAAAATTTGCAAGCGCAAGCCCAGTTGTTATGCAAACAGTATCGGGCGAAACCACTCAAATTGCGCAAAGTCAAGAGGGCATTAGCGCAAACCACATTTGGGGTTATGTTATAAGAGTCTTGCGTGAGAAAAACAACTACGCATTGTACACCTTGGCTACAACCGTTGCCGAAACTACATTAAAAAACAATGTTTTGTATGTTAAAGTGGCAAAAAAAGGCGATTATGTGGTTTTAAACGCCATTGATAATGTTAAAGAAGTGGAGCTTATTTTAATGCAAAGCTACTCTAATATCCAAAAAGTGGAGTATGTTTGCGATGATAACGAAGAAAATATTAACCAAGATGTTAGCATAATTAAAAGTATGTTTGACAATAAAATTGTATCAATTAAAAAAACAGGAGGTAAAAATTAATGGGTAAATTTGGCGGAGTTGGCGGAGGTTTTGGCGGAAATATGCAAAACCTTATGAAACAAGCGCAAAAAATGCAACAAGATATGCTAGATTCTAAAGCAGAACTAGCAGAAATGGAAGTTACGGCATCTTCAGGCGGTGGCATGGTGGAAGTTACCATGACCTGCGACAAAAAAATTGTTGATATTAAAATAAAACCCGAAGCGGTTGACCCAGAAGACGTTGAAATGTTGCAAGATTTAATTATCGCAGCAATGAACGAGGCTCAATCCTTAGCTGAAAAAGCTACCGAGGAAAAAATGGGCGCTTTCGCTCAAACAGGGCTATTTTAATGTATTCTCAAACATTTGAAAAATTAGTAGCGCAATTTACAAAACTAGCTAGCGTTGGCAACAAAACAGCCCAACGCTATGCTTTTAATATTGTCGATATGGCGCAAAATGAAGTGGAGGAGTTTGCAAGCGCAATGTTAGAAGCAAAAAAAACCATTCACTTTTGTAAGGAATGTGGCAATTACACTGATAGCGACATTTGTGAAATTTGTAGGACTCGTGATAAATCTTTAATTTGCGTTGTTAGCGAACCAAAAGACATTATCGCTATTGAAAAAACTAAAGAGTTTTTTGGCGTTTATCATGTGCTTTTTGGCGCAATAAACCCAATGAAAAACATCTCGCCCAGCAATTTAAAAATTAAGGAACTGTTAGCAAGGTTAGATAATGTTTCCGAAATTATTTTGGCAACCAACCCCGATATCGAGGGCGATGCAACCGCATTGTATTTGGCAAAATTGATTAAACCGCTTGGCGTAAAAGTAACTCGCTTAGCGCACGGCATTTCCATTGGCAGTAATATAGAGTACACCGATGAGGTTACATTGTCTAAGGCTATGGCTGAACGAAAAGAACTCTAAAAAAATAACGCAAACTAGGGGATTATACTTTGTTATTGATTTTTGCCACCTCGGTTACATATGAAAAATATGCGCCCTCAGTGGCTTCAAATCACTGCCTCGTCTAATCCCCTATTTTGCGTTATTTACAGAAAAATAGCGAAATTTGTTTATTAAATAGCATTAGTTTTTATTAATATCTTCATTTAGTGGGTTAACTTTATTGATTTTTAACCAAAATAATTTTGACAAAATATTAAAAAAACGGAGTAAAATTACTCCGTTTTTTTGTTAAAATCAATATTAAATTACAGTAAATTGCTAAATTTGTTTATAAAATAGCAATAGTTTTTATTAATATTTCATTAAATATCATTAATATTTATATTATTAATAACACAAATATATACTTTATATTTTTCTGCATTTTCAACTGCTGTCCAAATATCTACATTTAGTGGGTTAACATTATTAAATTTTTTGCTAAATATTAATACATATCAGGTTGTTGTGGCATTTGTAAAGGAGCTGGTTCAGGAATATCCGTAACCAAAACTTCGGTTGTCAACAAAATGCTAGCTACGCTTGAAGCGTTTTGCAATGCGCATCTTGCAACTTTTGTTGGGTCGATAATGCCTTCTTTAATCATATCGCAATACTCATTTTTTAGGGCGTTAAAGCCATAATTGTTGCCTTTTTTTGCGGTTAAAATGTTGTTTACAATAACTGCGCCATCAATGCCTGCGTTGTTTGCAATTTGCTTTATTGGTTCTTCAAGTGCTTTTAATACGCTTGCGCCACCAGTTTTTTCATCGCCTTCAAGCTTGTCAACAAGTGGGCGAACCTTTTCAATAATGCTTAGTAATGCAACGCCACCACCGGGGATAATGCCTTCTTCAACTGCCGCGCGAGTAGCTGACAACGCATCTTCTATGCGCAACTTTTTGTCTTTCATTTCAACTTCGGTTGCTGCGCCAACATTGATAACTGCAACGCCACCTGCAAGTTTTGCAAGGCGTTCTTGCAATTTTTCTCTGTCATAATCGCTGGTTGTATCCTCAATTTGAGCTTTAATTAAAGCAACTCTTGCATCAATATTTGCCTTATTTCCGTTTCCGCCAACAATTGTTGTATTGTCTTTATCAACTTTAATAAGTTTGGCTCTGCCAAGTTGCGCCATAGTTGCATCTTTAAGTTCTAACCCTAAATCGGAACTAATAACTTGTCCGCCAGTTAATATTGCCAAATCATCTAACATCGCCTTTCTTCTGTCGCCAAAACCCGGAGCTTTTACTGCGACACAATTAAATACGCCCTTTAGTTTGTTAACCAAAATAGTGGTTAATGCATCGCCCTCAATGTCATCTGCGATAATCAAAAGCTTCATACCGTTTTTAAGAATTTGTTCCAAAATAGGTAAAACTTCTTGAATATTGGTAATTTTTTTGTCGGTAATAAGTATTACAGCGTCATCTAAAACCGCTTCCATTTTTTCGGTATTTGTAACCATATAAGGAGAAGCGTAGCCTCTGTCAAATTGCATACCTTCAACAACGCTTAGTGTTGTATCCATAGTTTTGCTTTCATTAACAGAAATAACGCCATCTTTGCCAACCTTTTCCATAGCTTCGCTAATAAGATTGCCAATTTCATCATCGCCGGCAGAAATGCTAGCAATTTGGGCAATGGAAGTTTTGTTTTCGATTGGTTTGCTCATCAATCTCAATTCTTCAACAACGGCATCGGTAATTTTGTTAATGCCCTTTTTCAAAATCATTGGGTTAGCGCCTGCTGCAACGTTTTTTAAACCCTCACGGACAATCGCCTGAGCTAAAACACAAGCGGTAGTAGTGCCATCGCCTGCAACATCATTAGTTTTAACGCTAACTTCTTTAATCAATTGCGCGCCCATATTTTCAAATGCATTTTCTAGTTCAATTTCTTTTGCAATGGTAACGCCATCGTTGGTGATAAGTGGAGAACCATATTTTTTGTCTAATACAACATTTCTGCCCTTAGGGCCAAGAGTAATTTTAACGCAGTTAGCAAGAGTGTTAACACCAACTTCTAAACATTTTCTTGCTTCTTCGCCATATTTAAATTTTTTTGCCATTTTAATGCCTCCTAATCTTCAATAATTGCTAAAACATCGGTTTGTTTTAAGATAGTGATTTCTTTGTTATTAAACTTAAACTCACTACCAGCGTACTTACTATAAACAATAGTGTCGCCAACTTTAACTTGCATAGCTACTTTTTCGCCATCAAAAGTTGTACCATCGCCAACAGCTATAACTTTAGCAAGCTGTGGTTTTTCTTGCGCACTGCCGGGTAAAACGATGCCACTTGCAGTCTTTTCTGCAGATTCGATTGCTTCAATTACAATCCTGTCAAATAAAGGTTTTACAGTCATTTTGTACCTCCTACAAATTATATTTATTATTCTTAAATAGTATAGCACTAATTTATCAATTTGATAACTTTTTATCAGTAAAAATTTTGTAAAAAAAAAGTAACAATTCAGTTAAAAACATCACTTTTTAAAAATATAAATCATTTTAGCATATTTTTTTGTTTAATGCAAATCTTTTATAACGGCGTAAAATTAATAATGTTGGCTAAAAATCTTTATTTTTTACAAAATGTTTGTTATAATAAATTAGTGAGGTGCTATTATGGACAAATGGGATGTTAGGTTTATGCAAATGGCAGAACTTGTTTCAACTTGGTCAAGCTGTTTTAAAGAAAACAGACAAGTTGGTGCAGTAATATGCCGTGATAAACGCATTTTAACCACGGGCTACAACGGAGCGGGTAGCGGTATAAAAAGTTGCAAGGAGCGTGGCGAGTGTTTGCGCATGAAGCTTGGCATCGAGTCAGGCACTAGGCAAGAACTTTGCTATGCAGTGCATGCTGAACAAAATGCAATTATTCAAGCGGCAAAACAGGGCATTAGCGTGCAAGATTCCACATTGTATTGCACACATCAACCTTGCGTTATTTGCGCTAAAATGATTATTAACGCAGGCATTAAAAAAGTTATCTACAAATATGGTTACCCAGATGATTTTTCTTTGCAGATGTTTAAAGAAGCAGGCGTGAACATTGAGCAGTTTAAACAAGATTGATTTTTGCATAGTTATTATCTTGCAATTTCCTTGCAGATGTTAAAAAAGCAAGCGTAAACATTGAGCGGTTTAAACAAGATTGATTTTTGCATAGTTATTATCTTGCAATTTCCTTGCAGATGTTAAAAAAGCAGGCGCAGACCATTGAGCAGTTTAAACAAAATTGATTGAGCGCAAAATAGGCTTTTAGTAGCCTATTTTTTTATTGTCAAATTGCTTTTTGCATAAGTTTTTGCTATTTCTCATAAAGTATAACAAATACATTAAAAGGAACGCAACAAACAGTGTCAAAAGAATTTGAAAACAATAACAATAAAGAATTTGAAAATGTGGATAAGAAATTTGAAAATTTGGAAAGCGCTAAATTTGCAAAAGCAGATGAGAGCAAATTTAATGATGTAAATAATATTGAATTTGAAAATATAAATAATAATGAATTTAAGAATATAAATAATATCGAATTTAAGAATGCAAAAAATATTGAATTTGAGAACGCAAAAAATAATGAATTTGAAAACATAAAAGGCGCTAAATTTGCAAAAGTGGATTATAGCGAGTTTGAAGTTAAAAACATAGAATACGCCCGAAAAATGCCAAATTATTGCAATATCGAGCCAAAAGCAGTTGAAGTGCAAGTTTTGGGGCAAGCCGATGAAATTGGTTTTGCAAATTATCAAGCAAAAAACGGCGAAAACAGCAACATAAATAGCGCAAATCATAAAATATACAGCAATGAAAATTGCAATATAACTAGCAACGAAAATAGCGCAAATAATAATATAGACAGCAACGGAAACATAAACGAAAATATTGAAAAAAGTGGCGAAAATGATAAAACTAGCGCTAATTGCGAATGTAAAAATTTTATTATCGAAAAAATTAAGCATTACAGTTTTAGTGATAATGAAAAGGTAAATTATCAAAACAATTATAAGCGAAACGGCAATGAAGAATTTAAAAAAGGAAAGCGTTCAAACAGAGAAAATGCAAGCGATTTTAATTTTAACAAGGGAGAAAATGAGGCGCAAAACAATGCAAATTTTAACGCAAATCCGCAAATGGCGCAAAATAATCAACAATATTATCAACAATACAATATGAAAACGGTTTTAGCAAGCTAGGCGCAGAAAATTTTTACGGCAATTATGGCAATAATCAGCAAAAAAACGCAAATACACCGCAATATGACCAATTAGGAAAAAAGCGTAAAAAAAACGGAAAAACAAGCAAGTTTAGATACAGTTTAATTTTAATTTGCGTGGTTTTGTTGTGTTTGTCAATAACAATTTTGATAACGGACAATTTAACAAATGGCAATGTGCTATCCTCATTAAAAGAGGCGATAGCGCAAAACGAGCGACAAACTTTTTATTGCGTAGAATATTCTAATTACGCCGATTTTGAAACGGCAAAGGCTAAAAGCCAAGAATTACGGCTTCAAGGTGGCGCAGGATATGTTGTTAAAGCGGAAGTTTTTAGAGTGATTGCCGATTGTTTTGTAAGCAAAGATGATGCAGAAAATGTTGTAAAAAAGCTTAATAATGCGGTTAATATCGCAAGTGTGTATCAAATTGAAATTCCTAAATTAAACAAATCAAAATTGCCCAAAAAACACGAAGAAATTGCAAGCACAACGCTAAAATATATTGATAGATGCTATGCAGAAATGCACGATTTAACATTATCTTTAGCAAAGGGGACTATTGATAAAAGCGTTGCCACATCAAGGATTTTAACGCTTGCAGGGGCAATAAAAACAATGCAAGGCGAGTACGAAAGTAAAATTGGCGATGTAAATTCTAACGAAAAGTTGCGCCTAATAAAGTTGGAATTGGTGGCGGTAATTGCAAGCTTAGAAAACATTTCCAACACCACCCTAAAGCGCCCAAATTTAATTTGCGATATACGCTACACAAAAGTGATGTTGATTAATTCGCACCGCCAATTGTTGCTTGCAATTAACAAATAAAACAAAAAATATTAGCAAATTAAGTTGGCAAATTAACAAATAAAACAATAAATATTAGCAAATTAAGTTGGCAAATTTACAAGTAAAAATAATATAAATATTAGCAAAAAATCTAAATGCAAATAAAAATCTTCAAATGATTAGCTATTAGTTAATAAAACCAATAGTTATATTTAAACTATTCAAAATTACTAAAAACGCCAACAAAATATTAAAAATAATGCAAATTTATTAAGAATAATGTCGTAAATATTATAAAAAATATTAAAATTTTCTTGTAAAATTAGCCAAATTGTATTATCATTACTAAAGAGGTAGAAAAATGAAAAAGATACAGGTTGGTATTGTAGGTTATGGCAAC
>JAVVTM010000068.1:0-7947 GCA_036653655.1 Clostridia bacterium
AATAATCCTAACCAAAACATCAACGGCGCAAGGCAAAATAATCCAAACCAAAACATCAACGCCGCAAGGCAAAACAATCCTAACAACGCAGGCGCAAGACAAAATAATCAAAATAACAACGCAGGCGCAAGGCAAAATAACCCTAATCAAAACAACAACCCAGGCGCAAGGCAACAACCCGTGCAACCACCTCAAAAGAGAGATTGGGAAAAGTTTTTTAGAAAAGGCAAGTATGGCTTTAAAGACCCACAAGGCAAAGAGGCGATTGCTCCAACATACGATGAGGCTTTTGGCTTTAAGGAAGAATTGGCTTGTGTAGAACTAAATGGTTTGTTAGGCTTTATTAACAAGCAAAACGAAATGATAATTTCTTGCATATATGATGTTGCAAACAGCTTTTCGGGCGGGTTTGCAAATGTAACTAAAGATAGCAAAAGCGGTTATATAAATAAGGAAGGCGAGGTTGTAATACCACTAGAATTTGATGCGGCAACTCCATTTTGGGATGGAAAAGCTTGGGTTAAAAAAGATGGCAAGTGGGGCGCAATTTTGGCGGAAAATTTGACAGAGATTAAGTGGCGCTAATTGCTTATTGCGCTGAGTAAAAATAAATATTAATAACAAAAAAGCCCTCTTTAAAGAGGGCTTTTTAACGCTAATTTTGACAGTATTTAAAACTTAAACATAGCAATTTGTTAATAATATTACCTTTGCAATGAAATATAAAAAAAATTAATTTACCTTACAATAAAATATAAGAAAAGTTAATTTATCTTGCAATAAATATAAATAAAGATAGTCTATCTTACAATATAAAAAAGATAATTTGTGTTGCAATATTTTAACCAAGCAACAATAAATTACAAATAAACATCTTGTATATATTAACCAAATTGTACGCAAAAAACACCTATAACATAGTTATAAGTGTTAATTTTTTTTAACTAAAACTAATTAAGCCTCTTTTTTAAGATTGCTTAATTCTTTTGATAGCCTAGAAATTTTACGGCTAACAGTATTAGCTTTATAAATGCCATCACTTTTTGCTTTGTTAATTAAAGAAACAACTTCCTTTAATTGTGTTTCTGCTAGAGCGATATCTTTTGCAGCGATTGCGTTATTGTAAACTTTTACAGCGTTACGAACTCTTGTGCGTTTTGCTGTATTAACTTCATTAGCTTTATCATTAGTGATAACTCTTTTGATTTGAGATTTAATATTTGGCACGACAATATCTCCTTAATTTGTTTTTGCTTTAGTATTTTAGCATATTTAAAGGGCTTTGACAACAATTTGAGTAGTGATTTTAAAATTATTTGTATTTTTTTTACTTATTATGTTAATTTTGGTAATAATTTTTTGTATGACAAACGATTATACAAATTTAATTACCGAAACATCAATAATGCAAACGACAAATTGTAAAAAGAATGTTGAAGATAGGAATATTTTTTATGAGGAAATTAATATAATTAAGAGTACGCAAAACTTTAAAGCGGGTAAATATGTTACCATTTTTAATAAAGCTGATTTGTTTCCTAATTGTGTTAACGCAAAAAAACTAACCGCCGTATTAAAAAAAATACTGCAAACTTTTGTACCAAATGCTGTAAAAAAAATTTTAGTAATTGGGTTGGGCAATGAAAATATGGTTGTAGATAGTTTGGGTAGCGCAGTTGTAAGCAATTTAAAAGTGGGAAAATCAAAAAAGTGTGAGATTTTTGCTTTTTGCCCTTCTGTTGTAACGCAAACGGGCGTGGAATCGTACGATTTGGTTAAAGCTATTGTAAAAATAAAAAAGCCAGATTTAATTATCGCAATCGATTCGCTTGCCACAAACAACTTGGATAAAATTGCAAAATGCGTGCAAATTACAAATTCTGGCATACAACCGGGTGGCGGAATAAAAAATCCTAAGCGTTGGTTGGATAAAAAAAATTTGGGCGTTAAAGTTGTTTCAATTGGAATACCGCTGTTAATTAGAAGTGAAGTTATAATAAATAAAATATTTTTAAATTTATTACAAAAAATTAAGGGTGGCAGTATTGATAGCATATACACGGCTTTCAATCAAAAAAACGCATTTAGTGGGCTAGAAAATACAATATTTACAAAAAAGGGTATTGACTTTATAGTGGTGGAATGTGGTAAAATAATAGCAGATACATTAAACGCTATGTTTTTTTAACAACCCACAACAAATTTGCAAAAGGCAGTGCGCAACAATTTTGCAAAAGGCAGTGCGCAACAATTTTGCAAAAGGCAGTGCGCTATAATATTTGCAAACTTCTGTTTGTGCACATTGCAAAGCTGAAAACAAAAAATGTCGCAGGCAAAAGTTTTGCAAAATTGTTGGTTTTACAGGGGGCAGTATGTTAAAAATTGGTGTGTTAGACAGTGGCGTTGGTGGGCTAAATTGTTTAAAAGCATTGCAAACGCAATTTCCTTTTTGCAAGTTTTTTTATATTGCAGACAGGAAAAATTGTCCTTATGGCAACAAAACAACACAGCAAGTTGTGGGCTTTATTGATAAACTTTGTTACAAACTATATTTTACTTACGGTGTTGACGCAATTGTTTTAGCTTGTAATACAGCAAGTACAAATGCGCTTGATTATGTGCGACAAAAGTATCCAATAACAATTTTTGGCGTTGTACCGCCAATTTTAAAATTAGCAAAAAATGATAAAAAAATATTAGTGTTGGCAACAGAAAATACAATAGCGTCAAAAAATATTTTACAGCAAATTGAGCAAGTAAAATCAAATGCAAAAATCTATCGTTTTGCTTGCGCAAATTTGGCAACATTAATTGAGGAGGAAAAATACAGCTTTAAAAAGTCAGTAGAGTATGCGCTAAAAATAATAAATGAATACATAAAAAAATACAACATAGATAGTGTCATTTTGGGTTGCACGCATTACGTTTTTTTACAAAAGCAACTTGAAAATGAGTGTCCGCAAATTTCTTTTTACAATGGTTATGAGGAACTATTGGAGGCGGTAAGAGACTACCTTGGGTTTTACTTTAACAGTTTTAATATTAACTTGCAAAAACGCAAATAGTTTTAACAAAAAATAAAACATATTTGCAAATACAGACTATATTAATTTGCAAATACAGCCTAATATGGATTGGAAAAGCTAGAATATTAATTCGTAAGAATTTTTATAATACAACTTAAGTTAAGGGGATTTTTTATGAGTATTTTTGAAACAGATGCAATTAGAAATATTGCAATTTTGGGGCACACTGGCTTAGGCAAAACCTCTTTGGCAGAGGCGATGTTATTTAACGCTGGTATGATTAATCGGTTGGGCAAGGTTGATGAGGGGCAAACCACAATGGATTACGATGATGAAGAAATAAAGCGTAAAAGCTCTATTGGCTTGTCTATGGCGTATTTGACTTGGAAAAATTGCAAAATCAACATTTTGGATACACCGGGGTTTTTCGATTTTGAGGGGGAACAAAACTCTGCGTTGCACGTGGTTGCCGCCGGCATTATTGTAACTTCCGCTTGTGGCGAAAACACCGTTGGAACAGAAAAAGCAATTGAAAAACTTAACAAAAAAGGCGTGCCAGCTATATTGTTTATTAATCAACTTGATAAAGATAATTACGATTACAACAAAACATTAACCGCATTAAAAGAGGTGTATGGCAATAAATTGGCGGTTATACAAATTCCTATTCTTGAGGGCAATGAGATGAAGGGTTATGTTGATGTTTTGCAAGGCACAGCAAAAACATTTAAGGGCGAAGATATCGCTATCCCTGCTAATTTGCAAGATGATTACAAAAATTATAAAACGCAACTGACAGAAATTGCAGCAGAAAGCGATGATGAGTTGTTGGATAAATACTTTAACGGCGGAGCGTTAACTACCGAGCAAATTATTAAAGGCGTTAAAAAAAGACAGATAGAAGACGGCATAATTTTAGTTATGGGCGGTAGCGCAATTCAAAACAGAGGCGTTATTTCGCTTATGGATGAAATTATTTCTTGTATGCGTAGCCCTAAAGAACTTGCGCCATTAAAAGCGACAGACGCTACTGGTTGCGAAAAACTAATAAGTATTGATGACAAAGCGCCGTTTAGCGCACAAGTGTTTAAAAGTATTGCCGATGCGTTTGTTGGCAAAGTTTCTTATTTAAAAGTTATTTCGGGTGTTTTAAAAACTGGCGATGTTGTTACTAACGCTAATGCCGAAAAACAAGAAAAAATCGGGCAACTTTATATTGTAATTGGCAAAAAGTTAGAACCAGTTGAGGAGTTGCGAGCCGGCGATATTGGCGCTTGTTCTAAGTTGCTTTACACCAACACTAGCGATACATTGTGCGACAACCAAACAATAGTCAAGTTTAACAAAATCGCCTTTCCTAAGGCTAATATTGGGCTTGCAATTACAAGTGTTGTAAATGGCGAAGAAGAAAAAGTAATACAAGGTTTAAACCGCTTAAAAGAAGAAGATTACACTTTTTACATAGAAAAAAACACCGAAACTGGCGAAACATTAATTTACGGCTTGGGCGAAACTCAGTTAGAAATTTTGTGCAAAAAGCTTAAAAATAAATTTAAGGTGGAAGCAAAACTTTCAACACCAAAAATTGCTTACAGAGAAACTATTAAAAAGATTGTCGAGGCGCAAGGGAAACACCGCAAACAGTCTGGTGGGCACGGGCAATATGGCGATGTTGTAATTAGGTTTGAGCCGTGCGAAGAAACTTTTGTTTTTGAAGATGAAATTGTTGGTGGCGTTGTGCCAAAACAATATATTCCTGCTGTTGAAAAGGGCTTAAGAGAGTGTGTTAAAGAGGGCATTTTGCTTGGCTATCCGTTAGTTAATGTTAAATGTGTTTTAACTTTTGGCTCTTATCACGATGTTGACTCATCAGAAATGGCTTTTAAAATTGCGGCGTCGCTAGCGTACAAAAAGGCGATTGCCGAGGCTAATCCAGTGCTTTTAGAACCTATTGAAAAAGTTGAAATTATTGTCCCCGAAAGTTATATGGGCGATATTTTGGGCGATTTAAACAAGAGGCGTGGTAAAATTTTGGGTATGGATGCCGAAGATGGCAAGCAAATTATTAAAGCGGAAGCGCCCCTTTCAGAAATGTTTAAATATTCTACCGATTTAAGAAGCCTTACACAAGCAAAAGGGGAGTTTTCTATGAGCTTTTTAAGATATGATGAAGTGCCACAGTTAATTATCGAAAAACTTATAAAAGCAAAAGAACAAAGCAATTTATAAGCAAAGTATTTTAAATAAAAAAGGCTAAAAGCTCCGCTATTGCAAAATGGCGGAGCTTTATTTTTAACAACATTGTTTAACAAGTTTTATATTATTTATTGTTTTTTATGGCATTAACAAATTTTATTATGTAGCGTTTTTAGTATAATTCAACAAGTTTTATATTATTTTTTGTTTTTGATAGGGCATTAACAAAACTTATTATTTATTGTTTTCGATAGGGCATGAACAAAACTTATTTATTTATTGTCTTTAGTATAATTTTAATAACTTTTATATTATTTTTTGTTTTCAGTTTGGTTTAAAAGCTTAATATCTTTAACTTTTCCATTTTCCAAGGTTATAATTTTATCCGATTTAATTATGCTACTTTCTCTGTGCGAAATAGAAATAATTGTGCGATTTGCGCTAGCTTTTTGCAAAATATCCAAAATTTGTTTTTCGGTTTTTTCATCGAGGTTTGCAGTAATTTCATCAAGAAGAAGTATTGTAGGATTGTAGACAATTGCCCTTGCAATTGAGAGCAATTGAAGTTGTCCTTGGCTAAACAACGCAGGAGAAAATGTGGTGTTAATGCCACATTCAAGCTTCGCAATCACATCGCCAAGTAGCACAAAATTGAGCGCATACAATATGGTTTCATCACTTAAACTGTCATTTTTTAGGCTAATATTATCTTTTATTGTGCCATCAATGTAGTTAAAAGATTGCGCAACATAACCAAACAAATATGGTTTAATTTTATTGTCAATTGTATAAACATCTTCGCCGTTAATTGTAACTGCGCCGTCGCCCTTAATAAGCCCGGTAATAAGCTTAAATAGCGTTGTTTTGCCCACGCCAGTGCGCCCGACAATTGTCGCTTTTTCGCCATTTGCCACGCTAAAATTTAGATTATCCAAAACCGTTGTTTTGTTATCATAACTAAAGGATAAATTTTCAAAGTTTATTTGTGCCGTTTTGTTTGGTATAATATCTTGTAGCGTTTTTTTACTTTTACAAGGCTCATCATTTTCAGCTAAAAAGTTGTTAACTCGCTTTATCCCAGACATCGCAGATTGTAAACTTTGAAGTTCCATACCAATGTTGTCAATTGGCGCAAATAGTGATTCTATTAAAGTAATTCCGCCGGCAAGCATACCAATTGTAATGCCCAAAATATTAAAATTTACGCCAGAAATTAAAATTACAAAAGCAATAATTATCGCTGTTAAAGTTTTAATTATTGGGGAGTAAATTGAACCATAAAAATCAGCTTTTGCGGTTGATTTGTAATTTTCAGTTAAAAGCGAGTAGTATTTGTTTGACATATAATCTTCTAGTGAAAAAACTTTTATCATTTGTTTTGTATTTACTGTTTGCCCAATGTGGTTGTTTGCTTTGCCAACTAAAACACGATTTTTCATTTGTGCCTTAAACATTTTTGCTTTAAAAATGCGTGTAATAATGTAGATTATTGGTATAACCGCAAGGGTGATTAGCCCAAGTGTTAGGGAAAATATAAACATTGAGGCAATAATGCCAACAATTTTTAGCAAATCAATAACCATACTAACTAATCCTTCGGTAAACATAGAGTTTATAACGTCTACATCGTTGACAATTATTGATGTTAATTGCCCCGAATCTACCTTAGAAAAATATAAAGCCTCAATAGTGTTTAGCTTTTTTGCTAGGCTAAATCTAATATCTTTCATTAAATTTTCGCCAATTATTATAAGCAAAATTTGCTTTAGCAAATCGAACAACGCCACAAGCGCTAGCGCTGTAAAATAGGCTAAAGCGTAGTATAAAAGGATTTTTGCAGAGGTTGCGCCGATAGCGTTTTCTGCGCCGATAGCGGTATTTTGCGGTGTAAGAACATTGTCAATTAATCCTTGCAAAATGTAGGCAGGAGCTAAGCTTAAAAGCATAATGCCAACCACAATAACAACAAGCAAAACGCATAGCGCCCACCTTTTTTTTAATGATGTTAATACAATTTTTTTAAGCATCGTGCGCCTCATTATTTTGCAAATTTACAGTGTTTTGTATTGGTTTTATTTGAATAATTTTGTTTGCGTAATTGTAAATAGTTGGGCGATGGCTTGCAATAATAAAAATTTTATCGGTGTGGTTTTGCTTCAAATTTTCAATAATTTTTGCTTCAGTAACTTGGTCTACAGCGCTAAAAGGGTCATCTAAAAGCACAATTTTGTTTGCGCCACCAAGCGCACGGGCAAGGGATAATCTTGCTTGTTGTCCGCCAGACAATCGCACGCCACTGTTGCCAACCAAGGTGTTTTCGGCATCTGGCATTGCTTGCAAATCAACATCAAAACAAACATCGCTAAGCAAGCTTTTAACATCAACGCTTCGCCCAACGCTAATGTTTTCGGCAATGGTGTCGTCCAACAAAAAAGCATTGTGAGCAGAGTAGCTAATGCAGTTGCTTAGGGCATTTTTGTTGTATTCGCTAAGTTCTTTACCGTTAATTTTTATGTTGCCAGTATAGCCATAAAGCCCGCTCAAGGCAAGCAAAGCAGAAGTTTTGCCACTTGCAACAACACCCACAACGCCAACAATATCGCCTTGTTTTGCGCTAAAATTAATAGGTTCAAAAATTGGTGTATTTGTAGTGTATTCAAAGGATAAATTTTGCGCATTTAAGTTGATATTGTCTAATTTGATATTTTCTTTATCGCTAATTGTT
>JAVVTM010000069.1:0-7869 GCA_036653655.1 Clostridia bacterium
CCTCTGTTAAAGTGGTTTATCAATTTTTCAATTGTTGCAATATTTGCATCACTAACGCCATCAATATTGATAGTTGGAGCATAAGTTGGGTCGGTCATTTTTGTAACATCTAATGATAAGGTTATCATAATATCCACCGGAACCATATTCATTAGCATAATACTAGTATCGTTGTTAAGCCCGCCCGCAATTAATTTTGCAATGTTAATATCCACGCTCAAAACTATCGTATCGCCCGTTGAAGTAATGCCATAACTGTTTTTAATTTTAGTTGTGCGCTCTGTTACACTGCCACCTTTAAGGAAAATTGCCTGCATATATTTTAATGTAATGTCTTGCGCAACATCTGTTTTGTTTTTAATTAAATCGGCAAAATATCTGTCAGTCATACCAAATTCGCCGCCTTCGCCACCTTCGCTAGTGTCAAATTTAAGCTGACCATCTGCCAAACCATTATAAATTGTTTGCGGATTTGGCATATTGTTAAGGCTGTACATAGTATCGCTAACAGAAAGCGCTGTTGGTCGGTTATCATATTCAACAACATCTGCCAAATATTTGTTGTAAGCTGCAAGCTTTGCGTCATAATCAATTTCGCCGGCGATAGGCGCTGTTACAACTGGCACTTTTGTATAAACTTTGCTAAGCACAATATCAAACAAACTTGCAATTTTTATGCCGTCCTTGCCACCATTTTTATCGTACTCTATGGCTTTACCCGTGCCCTTTTCTTCCAAACCGCTAATTGCTTTTTGAAGTTGCTCGGATACTGTTTTTTTAATGCCCTCAATGTTAAATTTGCTTGTGTCTGTGCCCATAGCCTTTAACATTGTTGTCAATGTGGCTAATGTTTGATCTGTGTTTTGGCTACCGTTTATTATAATTCTGCCAATTGCCACTTGTGAATTGTCGCCTTTCTTAGTAAAATCTGCCCCGATTTCTAAGAAAATGCAACCATTATCAGCATTGTTTATTAAACCGCTTTGCCCTGCTTTAGTGTTGCTTGGCAAAATAGCGTTTAACAACCTATCAACCAATTTGTTTGTTACAGAAGCGCTGTCCTTTTTTAAGTTTAACAGCCCTTTAACATCAACCGCAGCCATTAGCTTTAATTCAAAACCTTGCGTTGTTTGCGTTACCTCAATATTTTGAATTTTATAATCCATATCTTTAAAATTAGAACCTATTAAGTATGCCAAATGCTTTTCTTCAAGCAAAAAGCCCTTGTTAATAGCGTCGTATTTGTCTTTTAACGTTGTAAATGTTCCTTTATCTCTAAAGTTAACATGCAAAGGAATTTTGTTTATCCTATCCTTAAAGTTATCCTTGGTAAAAGGGTCGGTTGTGGGATTGTTGATTGCGTAAGCGTTTAAAAAATTGGTAAACATTTCATCGCCGTCTTGAGGAGAATAGTTTAACATATATTTGGTGTTGCTTTCGCCATTTGCCACTTGCACTAATCCTACATCTTTTATCATTGATTGCAATTCTGCTTTTGTAACAGCGTTTTTGCCGTTCAATTTGCCCAATTTGATTAAAGACTCCAACGGGTCGGATGTGAAACCGCTATCAGTAAAATTTAAATCCATATAGCCATTAATCTTTTGGAAAGTATCAACAACCTTTTTATTTACTGAAAGCAAAATACTGCTGATTGTTTTGGCTTGAGTTGAGGCTACATCAACAACTCCACCTTCCGCCACTAATATATCGCTGCCACTTTGCGCTGTCGCTCCTTTGTTTGTATATGCCAAAATATTATCTATCATTGTAAAAAGATTTGTCATATCTTCATCAGTAAAACTGTTGATAGTAATTTTTGTTGGCTTTTCGTTGTTCATTGGATAGGTTTCGCCAGTTAAGAAAATTTGCTTTGGCAATATGCCAGCAATAGCGCCTGCCATTGGCACACTTTTTGCCTCTAACACCTTTTTAACATTTTCACGAATGTTAACGGTAAGGATTAACGAAAACTTGGTGTTAATATCGTTTAGCACCTCTGCCTCAACGGTTAATTGTTTTAATGAGATTAGCTCATCAATTTTGATTGGAAGCCCCTGCAATGCGCCAATTTCCACATTGGCTGAAACATATTTAATTATTTCGGTAACAACACCAGCCACTTGGTCATCTGTAACGCTAACAGGAGAGGCTACGTTGTTGTAGATATCTTTCATATCAAAATCTATCTTTTCTAATATCGCATCAAATTTGTTTGGCGCTGTTGGTTGCGGTGTTACCGTTTCAGTTGGAGGATTGCTTGGGGTTGCGCCAGTGCCTGCGCTGCCAGTTTCTGCGCTGGATAAATCCCTATTTGGCACTTCTACCACTGGTGTTGTAGGTTTTGGTGGAGCAATAGATTGCAAAATGTCGTTAAAAGTTAAATTGCAACTATCGCTAACAAACAATGTTTTTTTGATGTTGCTCATAAAACCATCAACCTCAGTGCCATCTAAATCTATTGGCTTTGTAACAATTTCAGCCTCTTTAGATTTGCCCAATTTTGATACTAACGAAAATGTTTCGCCAAGGCTCATGCCCACTACTGGTTGCACAAACCTATTAAAAGCATATGTAATACCACCAAACGCTAAACAGCAAATTAATATTGGTGGCAAAATTATTGCCGATACACAGCAAAATATTTTTTTCATATTCCCCTCCTATTGGGTTACACTTTTTTGTTAAATATATTGGTTGCGCTCGCTACACGCCACTATATTAACACTTGGATATCGCTACTTATTTGCTTTTTATAATAAGACTCAAATTTTGTTACTTATTTTCTTATAATACGCCTACCTATATTATATAATAGTTTATAAATTAAAGCAACATTAGTTTTTAATTAGTTTAAAAAGCAAGTATAAACTAATGATATTTGTTGGCAATAAAAATATAAAAGCAAACAAAATTTGATAATCATTGAAAACCACTAAATTAGAATATGTCATAATGGCAAAAGAAATAACAGTGCAAACGCACTCAAAAATGTTGTAAAATCTGTACTTAAATATGCCCCTTTTGTAATATCCATATCTGACATAGTCAACCGCCAAAATTACAATAAGCGCACAATATATAAACACATTGTGTATTGCGTAACCGCCAAATTTAAATAATATTGCAAGGTAGTATATTGTTAACGCCAAGTTAAAGCCCACTAGCTCCTTGCGTTTGTACTCCTGAAACTTTTTTAATTCGTACTCGGTAAAATCTTTAATAACCAACTCGCCCCAAATGCCTTTGTGCACGATTTTGTGTATTATAAAGCCCACTATTATCGCCACCAAGCCAATAAAAAAATGCGCCAAACTTTCGGGTTTGCCTGCAATTAGTACAATCAATTCGGTTATTACTGGCACAAAAAATGTTTTTAATGTGTCGTACATACTGACATAAATAAACGGATATAGGCGTACATATCCAAACACTATTAATATTTGTATTGATAATGTTAACGAAATTAAATACGAAGCGTCTGCCCCCAATAGTAGGGCAATAATATGAAATACAGCTACTGCGTAAAACAATAACATATAAAAAAAACTCTGCCTAAATTTTTTAGCTATGTCTAAATGTTCAACCTTCATTATTTCCCTTTTTATACTCTATCAATTTATTTAAATCTATCGCCCAAAAATGCGCTCTGTTGTAGTTGCACACAACAACAAATTTGTTGTCAATTTTTTCTATGTGTAAATCGCCTTTTATCTCGCCATCACACATCATACACTGCTCATCAACTTCAAGCAAAAATGAAATACCCTCCAAATTTACTCGCACTTTTTTATTATATCCACTTTTTTTAATACTTATCACTGTTGTCAATAAATTTCGTATTGCGCTTAAATCAATAATCGACTCCCACAATAACCCTGCAAAAACTATCACAAACAGCAAGGATAGCGTCATAATTATCATTCTAAATTTGTAGGAAATATCAAATTTTGGCGTTACAAACGACAAAATTATTAGCCCAAAAATTGCCAAAGCATACACCACTGTCAAAACAATTTTATGCGTGTTTAATGTTGAAATTGCGCCTTCTTTTTTAAAAATAATCTTATCCTGCGGAAAGCATTGCGCCTCTGCAATTTTTTCGGGTTTTATTATTGTTGCTCGCTCATCAATTTCGTTTTGCACTTGCTTTAATGTTCGTGCGGTTTCCTTTTTTTCCTCGTGCACAATTGGGTTTGGACAACCACAATATCTGCAAAATCTGTCGTTTTCATCATAAAATTGATTGCAATTTTTACATTTTATATCCATTTTTATCCCTATTTTTACAATTATTTGTTATTGTTTTTGCTAATTTGCTTGTCTTGCATTAGCATTATTATGCCAAACACAAGCAATACAAGGGCAACCAAAAAACTAAACCAAGTGCCCACGCCCACGCCAATTTGAAACGCTGGCGTATTGAATGCAGTGGCAATTACAACTGCAATAAACACAAAAATATTAAGCGACGCATAAACAATAACACTAATATATGCGTAGCTGTTTTTGCATTTTAACTTTTTGACAAAAGTTAAGCCAAAAAGTGTTATCATCACTAAAAATGCAATTAATAACATTGCTTTTGCAACATAAAGCGCAAGATACGCCGTATCAATTAGCGCCTCATCTGCTTGGTCGTAAATCATACTGCCAAAACCCATTTCGTAAACTTTTTGCAAAATTGGGGTGTTTTTGACAATATAAGTTAAAGCGTTGTATTTGCTTGTAAAAAGCGCCGTAAGTATCTTTGGCGAATTGACATTTAAGGTGTCATCAACATCGCCCAACATTGACGCATATTGCTCGCCAACATCAAATTTTAAGGTTACGGTAGGCAAAAACCACGCCACAAAACTAACCAAAATGACAACTAACATTATATAAATAAATATCGTTTGAAACTTTTTATTTTTCTTAAGTAACAACTTTTCTTGCGCTGATTTTTCAATTGAAGTCCTTTTATAACCTTTTTGCATAACAATCTCCTATAATATCCCTATTTTATAATTATACAGTATTTATCACTAAAAAACAATTTAAATTTTTGTAATATTTTTTATTATATTCCACACAATACAAAAAGGAGGCCGTATGATTACAATACTTTCAATACTTTTAGTTATCGTGGGCGCAGCAAACTGGTTTAGCGTGGGAGTTTTTAACTTCAACTTTGTGGATTGGATTTTCCAAAACGCATACCTTGGCGCAAGAATTGTTTATGGCATAGTTGGCGTTGCTGGATTGTGGCTTATTATTTATTTAATATACAACAAATTTAGCCCAAAACGCATTCGTGCAATCGAAAATTCTTCTAAACATTACAATAGTAAATTAGAGGACACTGCAAATACTGACGAAAACTAATTAAAACTAAGCCTAACATTAACTTTTGTTAGGCTTGTTTACATATTGCGCAAGTTTTGATTGCGATTGCCAATTTTTGGCGTTTTACCCTTTAATATTTTTTGCTATTTATGGCAAAATGTTGCTTTTTGCGTGTTTTTATTTGTTTTTAACCTCATTTAGTGATATAATATCCTCATTAAATTAAATTTTTAGTGAGGTTTTTTATGAAAGCGATTGTTTCTGTAATCGGAAAAGATAAAAAAGGCATTATTGCAAAGGTTACAACAGCTCTTTACGATATGCAAATTAACGTTGAAGATATTTCTCAAACCATTATGCAAGATTATTTTACCATGATTATGATGGTGGATATGGCTAATCAACCTTTAACCGAAATTAATAAAACATTGCAACAAATTGCGCAAAATATGAATGTTGATATTAGGATTCAACACGAAGATATTTTTAACTGTATGCACAAAATTTAGGAGTTTTTTATGTTAACAAATAATGAAATTATGGAAACTATTAGTATGATATCGCAACAACATCTTGATGTGCGAACTATTACTATGGGCATTTCTTTGCTTGATTGCATTAGCGACAACGCCACTACAACCTGCAATAAAATTGAAAACAAAATTTACAAGTATGCTAAAAATTTGGTTAAGGTCGGCAACGAAATATCTTCACAATATGGCATTCCTATTGTAAACAAAAGAGTTTCTGTTACGCCAATTAGCATTATTGCTAGCGCTAGCCGTGGGCATTTGCAAATTATTAAAACGCTTGACAAGATTAGCCACGATATTGGCATTGATTTTTTGGGCGGTTACAGCGCTTTAGTGCAAAAAGGCATGAGTGAGTACGAAAAAGAATTTATTTGCAGTATCCCTGAGGCTTTGGCTTGCACTAAAAAAGTTTGCGCTTCTATCAATATTGGCAGTACTAAGGCTGGCATTAATATGGACGCCGTTAAACTTATGGGCGAAGTTGTTAAACAAACCGCTTATCTCACTCGTGATGAGGGGTCTATCGGTTGCGCCAAACTTGTTGTGTTTGCCAACGCTGTTGAAGATAATCCTTTTATGGCAGGCGCTTTTCACGGTGTGGGCGAAAATGACGTTGTTATTAATGTGGGCGTTTCTGGCCCCGGTGTTGTTAAAACCGCTTTAGAAAAAGTGAACGGCGATTTGAGTTTGGTTGCCGAAGAAATTAAAAAAACCGCTTTCAAAATTACCCGTTGTGGGCAGTTGGTTTTGCGTGAGGCTAGCAAACGCTTAAATGCTGAACCCGGCGTTATTGATTTATCCCTTGCGCCAACCCCTGTTATGGGCGATAGCGTAGCGCATATTTTAGAGGAAATTGGCTTGGAACGAGTGGGCGCTTACGGCACAACCGCTTGTTTGGCTATGCTTAATGACGCTGTTAAAAAAGGCGGCATTATGGCTGGCACTCACATTGGCGGGCTTAGTGGCGCTTTTATCCCTGTAAGCGAAGATGCCGGCATGATTAGAGGCGTTGAATGTGGCTCACTCAATTTGGAAAAACTTGAGGCTATGACCGCCGTTTGCTCTGTTGGACTTGATATGATTGCTATCCCCGGCGATGTTTCTGCCGAAATTATTAGCGCTATGATTGCTGATGAGGCGTCTATCGGCATTGCCAACACCAAAACAACCGCTGTACGAGTTATCCCCGTTTATGGTAAAAAAGCCGGCGATTATGTCGAGTTTGGCGGGTTGCTTGGCCATGCGCCTATTATGGAAGTAAATCGCTTTTCTCCTGCAAAATTTATCAATCGTGGCGGAAGAATTCCAGCGCCTATCCATAGCAATAAAAACTAGCAAGCTAAGCAAAGCTAAGCTTTGAGGTAACTGCCTTCGGCTTTATAAGCAGCGTGTAGGCGGTAAAGCTAAGCTTTGAGGTATATGCCGTTGGCATTATAGGCAGTGTTTAAGCGGTAAAGCTAAGATTTAAGGTTGCAATAGGTAACTGCCTTCGGGCAAGCTAAGCTTGCAGGTAAATGCCTTCGGCTTTATAAGCAGTGTGTAGGCGGTAAAGCTAAGCTTTGAGGTATATGCCGTTGGCATTATAGGCAGTGTTTAGGTGGTAAATATTTTCAATAACTGTAAATAATCCTTAAAAAATTATTATAAAAAATTATTATAAAAAAATTAAAGTAAATAGGGCGGATATGGACAATACAAATAATAATCATTTAAATGATAATACTCAAAATAATGATAACAATAATCAAAATTTAGAAAAACAATGTTTGTTCGATTTAAAAAAGTTTCAAAAAATTGACACCAAGTTTTTAATGATAATTGTGCCACTAATTTTAATATCAGCGGTTTTTGGCTATGTCCACGCAAAATTTTGGAGTAACCCTTTGCACTATGTTTTTGCAATGCTTGCGTGCATTACTTTTATTGTCGAATATGCCTACAAACTTATCTTGTTAAAAAGGTGCAACTGCAATATATGCCGTGATAAAATTAACAATTGCATTGCTAT
>JAVVTM010000070.1:0-7735 GCA_036653655.1 Clostridia bacterium
GAGGAAAGAGCGCAAAAAGCGGTTGAGGAAATTAAAAGCCTTGTAGCGTTTTTTGAAAATGAAGGCTACTACAAATTTAACTTGCGTGATATTGGCATTAAACAAGAAGATTTGCCAGTAATTGCAGAAGCGGCGTTAAAAAATATAGATATTCAAAACGATAGGGAATTTGATTTTAATAAAATTAATTCAATTTTAAACAATATTTATTAAAAAACAATTATTGCAAGATTAACAAATTAAAGATATCAAGTTTTACTAAAGAAATAACACTAAAGAAAAAACGCTACCAAACGGTAGCGTTAATTTTTTGTCTTTTAATAAGCATTATTTTTTATTTGTGTTAATCGTTGCTATAATTTGTAAAATAATTTTGTATTAAAATAATTGGCGTGCCTTTATCGCCAGAGCCAGATGTTAAATCGCACAAACTGCCAAGCAAATCGGTAATGCACCTAGGCGTAGTGCCAAGAGAGGCATTACTTGCCATCATATCAGAGCTTTTTTCGGCGATAACCTTTTTCATTGCGGTTTTAAGTTCCTCCCCGTGAAGGCTAGCCAATTCATTATCGGCAAAGTATTTTAATTTAATCTCGTTTGGTTTGCCTTTTAGCCCTGCTGTGTGAGCAGGCGAAACTACTGGGTCTGCCAACTCCCAAATGCCACCAATTGGGTCTTTAAAAGCGCCGTCGCCGTAAATCATAACTTCAATGTTTTTGCCAGTAACTTTAATCATTTTTTCTTGAATTTTATCAACAAGGGTTTGACAATCACGAGGGAACAATTTTACAGAATTGTCGGTTGCAAGGTTAGAGCCGTACAAGCCGAAATCTTCGTTGTAGCCACTGCCGTCAACGCTTTTGTTCATAATATCCGCCAAAGTTAGCACAATTTTAGCGCCAGCCTCTTTAAGAATGCGTTTTGTGCGGTTGCGGGTGTGAATGTCTGCGTTTATTACAACATCAGTGTATTCTAAAATCTTTTTTGGGTTGTTGCCAATGATAATTTCACAATTTGCGCCAGCGTAATTTTTGTACAATTCAACATAATCCATACCAGTAAAAGGGTGTAAAATTTTGCCAAAAGTGGCGTAATATTCTTTTTCAGTAAAGCAATCGGTGTAAGGATTAACGCCTTTTTCATCAATGATATCTAATGGAATAAGTGGATTGCCCACCTCATCATTTGGATAAGAAAGCATAATAATAAGTTTTTCAACCCCTTTTGCAATGCCCTTTAAAAGCAAAGAAAAACGGTTACGAGAAAGAATAGGAAAAATTAGCCCAACGGTTTTACCGCCAGTTTTTGCTTTAACATCTGCCGCAATTTGCTCGCAAGTGGCGTAATTGCCTTGAGCGCGCGCAACAATTGCTTCGGTCATTGCAACAACGTCTTTATCATGAAACACAAACCCTGCTTCTTTTTGAGCGTCAAGCACGCTATCGCAAACGATATCAACAAGATTATCGCCTTGTTTAATGATAGGCGCTTTAATTCCGCAAGAAATTGTACCAATAGTTTTCATAAGTACCTCCTAAGTCCTATTACATTATAGGGTACAAAACATCATTTTTCAAGTTATTTGACATAATAGTTGCTTAACACCATTAAAAATTATACTTATACCCAAATTTTGCAATTAAATATAACCGTTGGTTGATAAAATGTAGCAATAAACCAATTTATCTTAAAATTTTGTGATATTTTATAAGTTTTTAAAAAAAATAATTTTAATTCATTGCTAATTTGCAAAATAGAGTTTATAATTGGTGTAAGGTGAAAAATGAATTTTATAAATTTTGAATTATACAGAATATTTTATCTTGTTGCCAAAAGCGGTTCTATCACAAAAGCCGCCAAGGAGTTGTACATTTCTCAGCCAGCGGTTAGCCAATCTATTAAACAATTGGAGGAGCAAATTGGTGGCAGGCTTTTTATCCGTACGCCACAAGGTATGGAGTTGACTTACGAAGGTAAGATGATTTTTGAGTACATTCAACAGGCAAATATTTTAATTGAAACGGCAGAAAAAAAGTTTTCCGAATTAAAAAAATTGGCGATTGGCGAAATTAATATTGGCGCAAGCGATACAATTACAAAGCATTTTTTGCTAAGATATGTTAAGACTTTTGTAAAAAACTATCCGCAACTAAATTTGCGCATTACAAACCGTACCAGTGGCGAAACTATAAACTTGTTAAAAAACGGCAAAGTGGATATTGGGTTTGTAAATTTGCCAATTAGTGATGAATATTTAGAAATTGCCGAATGTCAAAAGTTAAACGACATTTTTGTTTGCAATAAGGAGTATTTTAGCACGGTAAATCAACCATTATCGCCACAACAAATTTGCAGTTGTCCCTTGATAATGTTGGAAAAATTGAGCAACAGCCGAAAGGTTATTGATGAATATTTTAAAAAGTTGGGCATAGAGCTTGCGCCGTGTATGGAGCTTGGCAGTTTAGATTTGATGGTGGATATGGTTAAAGCAGGGCTTGGCGTGGCAAGTGTGCCAAGAGAATTTGTTGAAAGGGAACTTGACAGCAAGGAGTTGTACGAAATTCCGTTAGCGTTCAAAATGCCAACAAGGGCATTGGGTTTGGTTACGCTTAAGGGTATGCCGTTAAATTTTTCAGCAAAACAATTTGTAGGGTTAATATTGAAAACAAAGGAATAAATTATGGCTAGAATTACTGAATCAAAAAGAATTACCGATTTTTTTGGTAGCAATGTCTTTAATGATGAAAAGATGAAACAATACCTATCAACTGATGCGTATTTAGAGCTTAAAGAGGTTATTGATAACCACAAAACTTTAAATAAAGAGTTGGCTAATATTGTAGCTAAAGCTATGCAAGAGTGGGCAAGCGATAATGGCGCAACTCACTACACGCACTGGTTTCAGCCACTTACGGGCGCTACTGCAGAAAAGCACGATAGCTTTATTTCCATTGACAAGCAAGGCAACACAATTTTGGAGTTTACGGGCAAAAATTTGCTTAAGGGCGAAACTGACGCTTCAAGTTTTCCTTCGGGAGGCATTAGGGCAACATTTGAGGCTAGAGGCTACACAATGTGGGACTGTTCTTCGCCTGCTTTTATTAAAAAAGGCAAAGATGGCGCTGCAATTTTGTATATCCCAACTGCGTTTTGCAGTTATAACGGCGAGGCGCTAGACAAAAAAACTCCGCTTTTGCGTTCTATGGACGCCTTGGATTTTCAAGCGAGAAGGATTTTAACCCTATTGGGCAAAGAAGTTAAACGAGTTGTAGCCAATGTTGGCGGAGAGCAAGAGTACTTTTTAATTGATAAAAGCGATTACGAAAAAAGAATGGACCTTCGCTTTACCGGCAGGACGCTTTTTGGCGCTATGGCTCCTAAGGGGCAGGAAAAAGATAACCAATATTACGCAAGTATTAAAGATAGAGTAAGCAGTTTTATGGCAGATTTGAATGAGGAATTGTGGCGTTTAGGCATAACTGCAAAAACACAGCACAACGAAGCTGCGCCCTCTCAACACGAGCTTGCGCCAATCTTTTGTAGCGCAAATATCGCAACCGACCAAAATCAATTGATTATGGAAACAATGAAAAAGGTTGCCAGCAACCACAATTTGGCGTGTCTATTGCACGAAAAACCTTTTGAACATATAAGTGGCAGTGGCAAGCACAACAATTGGTCGCTAAACACTACCGAAGGCGACAATTTGTTTAAACCCAAAGAGGACGCTTACGAAAATTTGATTTTTTTAACATTCTTTATTAGCGTTATTGCAGCCGTTGATGAGTACAGCGATTTGTTGCGAGCATCTGCCTCAACCGCCAGCAATGAGCACCGTTTGGGCGGGCACGAAGCGCCTCCATCAATTATTTCAATGTATGTTGGCAAGGATATGGAAGAAATGTTGGACAATTTTGCCAATGGAAAATCAATTAATACCATTGTAAAACAGTATATAAAAACGGGCGTAAATTACTTGGCAGAATTTAAAAAGGACACCTCTGACCGTAACCGAACTTCTCCGTTTGCCTTTACTGGCAACAAATTTGAGTTTCGTATGGTGGGGTCATCTGCAACGCTTTCTAATCCGAACACCACAATAAATTTGATTGTAGCAGAAGAATTGTGCAAAATGAGCGATGAGCTAGAAAAAGATGAAAACCCTAAAAAAGTTTTGCCAGACATCTTGCGTAGGATTTATTTAGAACACAAACGCATTATATTTTCTGGCGATAATTACAGCAAAGATTGGCAAAAAGAGGCAAAAAAGAGGGGACTTTTGATTGTTGACAATTGCGTTGACGCTTATGAGTGCTTAACGGCGGAAAAAAATGTAGATGTTTATGTTAAACACAAAGTTTTAACCGAAAAGGAAATTTTTAGCCGTAAAGAAATTTATTTAAACAACTACAACAACTTAATAAAAGAAGAAGCTTTAACAATGATAAATATGGTAAACAAACTTATTATGCCAGCGATAGAAAAATATGCGTCGCAAATGGCGGAGCAAATTGCAAAATTGGTTGCGATTAACCCTAGCTATGGCGGTGTAATTAAGCAAAATTTGCAAGAATATGAGGAGCTAGAAATTAAAGCTAACGCAAAACTTACCAACCTTAAACGAGCTACTGTATCCGCTTCAAAAACTGCCGACAGCAAAAAACAAGCAATTTTGTGCAGAGATCACGTTAACTCTGCAATGGAAGATTTGCGCGCTGTCATTGACAATTTGGAGGAGAGAACCGAAAAGAAACTTTGGCCTTTCCCAACCTATGAGGATATTTTATTTTACGAATAAACATTTGCTAAACATTGTTTGCTAAAATGGTAAAATTTAAAGCTTTATCCACAAATAAAAAAGCATTTTGCAAAAGACAAAAGTTTTACATTGTTTGCTAAAGCTGTGATATTTAAGGCTTTATCAACAAATAAAAAAGCATTTTGCAAAAGACAAAAGTTTTAACATTGTTTGCTAAAACTGTGATATTTAAGGCTTTTATAAGCTAACCAAAACATTTTATTTATACAAAAGGAGCATTGTATGTTAACATCAAACGAATTAAGAAAAAAATATTTAGATTATTTTAAAGATAAAAATCATGCGGTAATTCCTTCCGCATCAGTAATACCAGTTAATGACGCAACCGTTTTGTTTACAACGGCGGGTATGCACCCTCTAGTACCATTTTTGTTGGGGCAAAAACACCCTCAAGGCAACAGGCTTTGCGATGTGCAAAAATGTATCCGCACGGGCGATATTGATGAGGTTGGCGATAACACGCATTGCACTTTTTTTGAAATGATGGGCAACTGGTCGCTTGGCGATTACTTTAAAGAGGACTCCATATCATATAGTTTTGAGTTTTTAACCAAAGTGTTAGGTTTGGATATTAACAAAATTGCAGTTAGTGTTTTTGCAGGCGATAGCGATTGTTCCCGTGATGAAATTAGCGCAAATATGTGGCGCAAGCTTGGCATTAAAGAGGAAAATATTTTTTACTTGCCAAAAGAAAACAACTGGTGGATAGCAGGTACAACAGGGCCTTGTGGGCCAGACACCGAAATTTTTATTGATACAGGCAAGCCAAAATGCTGTAATGAGTGTTCGCCTGCTTGTGATTGTGGCAAATATATTGAAATTTGGAACAACGTTTTTATGGAGTTTAACAAGACAAAAGAGGGCGTTTATGAAAAATTGCAAAAAAAGAATGTTGATACAGGTATGGGTTTAGAACGCACGCTATGCACGCTAAATGGCTATAAAAGCGTTTATGATACCGATGTTTTTGCGGATATTATCAAATTGATTGAAAATTTGAGCGGTAAAAGTTATTTAAGCAACCCCGAAACCACAAAAGCAATGCGCATAATTGCCGACCATATTCGCACCGCAACATTTATTATTGGCGATAAAAACGGAGTAACTCCTTCTAATGTGGATCAAGGCTATGTGCTAAGGCGTTTGTTGCGCCGAGCAATTAGGTTTGCAAGATTGATTGATTTGGAAGCTGTCAATTTGGTTAAAATTGCTGATGCTTTTATTGCGCAATATCAAGATGTTTACGAAGATATTAAACAAAATAGAGAAAAGATTTTGGACGAAATTGCCAAAGAAGAAGAAAAATTTACCAAGGCGTTAGCCAATGGATTAAAGGAATTGGAAAAGGTTATTAAGTATGCGCAAGGCAAAATTTTAAATGGCAAAACGGCGTTTAGGCTTTATGACACTTTTGGGTTTCCTATCGAAATGACTGTGGAAATTGCAAAAGAACAGGGTTTTGATGTTGATGAAAAGGGCTATCAAGAGGCGTATGAAAACCACCAAAAAACATCTCAGTTGGGCGCAGAACAAAAATTTAAGGGCGGTTTAGCCGACACCACAGATGATACAACGCACTTGCACACGGCAACTCACTTGATGCTTAGCGCATTAAAAAAGGTTGTCAGCAGTGATATTCAGCAAAAAGGTAGCAACATAACCACCGAGCGTTTGAGGTTTGATTTTAACCTAGAGCGTCCTTGCACAAAAGAAGAATTGGCGCAAGTTGAAGCTATGGTTAACGATATTATTTCACAAAAAATACCAATTGTGTGCGAAGAAATGAGCCTAGAAAAAGCAAAGGCAAGCGGAGCTACCGGAGTGTTTGAAAACAAATATTTAGATGTGGTTAAGGTGTATACTATTGGCAATTTTTCCAAGGAAATATGTGGCGGACCTCACGCAGTAAACACGGGCGATTTGGGCAAATTTGTTATTGTAAAGGAGCAAAGTTGCGCAAGTGGAGTAAGGCGGATTAAAGCCGTTTTGCAAAAATAATGGTTACAATTCGCAAGTACAAGCCAACAGATTTTAAGCAGGTTAGGGCTGTTTGTTTAGCGACAACAACCAAATATTTTACGACAAAACAACCCTTGCTTTACGCATTATATTGCGATTATTATTTGCTTGAGGAGTCCAACACTTTTGTTGCGGTTGATGAAAACGATGTGGCGGTGGGCTATGTTATGTGCGCGCTAGATTACAAAAAATATATAAGCGTTTTTAAACAAAAATATCTGCCAATTATCAAAAAAAATTCACTTATGCAATATTTTGGTTGTCGTGCAAATTTTAAAAGATTGGTTGCGTTGGGCGCACAATATCCAAGCCACTTGCATATAGATATATTACCTAATTTTCAACGGATTGGCGTGGGACATTTGCTTGTTGATGCGCTTATTAGCCACTTAAGGCAAACGGAAAGCGCAGGCGTGCATTTGTGCGTGGGCAACAGCAACGAAAAGGGAGTCAATTTTTACAAAAAATATGGTTTTACCAAAATTCAAGGCAACTCAGCAGGCACATATTTTGGAATAATATTAAAAAAACTTGACTAATTGCAAAATTTATGGTAAAAATAAGGTATTAAGGCAAATAAATAATAAACACGATATTTTATGTGTTAACAGACAACAAGGAAACACAATAAATTAGTATAATAAACAAGGAAAATACAATAAAAATAATAAACAAATAATAAACACGATATTTTGTTAAGAGTAGGCAAAAAATTTTTTACAGAGAGAAAAACGCTTGGTGTGAGTTTTTTAAAAACAGATTGTTGAAGTGCGAGCAAAATTGTGGTGCAGAGGAAATGCTGTAACGGTTAAACCCCGTTAAAAGTTTACGAGTTGTTAGACTCTGTCAAATGGATATATAGGCGCGCAGTCTTTGGCTTGCGTGCTTTTTTTATTT
>JAVVTM010000071.1:0-7694 GCA_036653655.1 Clostridia bacterium
TGTTGGCTCGGTAATAGATTGTGCATCTAAAGCGATGACAATCTTTTCATTTAAATTCATTTCGTTAAATTTCATTTTAACTCCTCAGTAAATAAGGGTGCGATATGCGCCCAAAAGAAACAAAAACGGTTATTGTTTTTGTGTGATAGCCTTTACGTTGACAACAGGTTTAATGTAGTCTTTTAGGCTAATAGAAATATTTGTCATATGGTCGGCAACACGTTCTAGGTCGCTAACCAAACTTAAGAAAACAGCACCGTTTTCGGCAGAACACTTAGATTCTTTTAGCCTTTGGATATGAGCGTTATCTAAGGTAGTTTTGAAATTATCAACTTGTTCTTCGTAAGTATTGATAAGTTTTAAAAGGCTTATATCTTGATTTTCCCAAGCACGAATAACGTTTTCGTAAACAGCGTTAACAGCTGAATACATATCATCAACTTCAAGTTCGGCTTCTTTGGAAAAGGAATTATTACTATCTTTTAAAAATTGGGCATACTCAGTAATGTTTTCGGCATAATCGCCAATACGTTCTAAATCGGAAATAACGTGATAATAAGATGCGACACGCTTTTCATCGGTAAAACTAATATCCAATGCGCTTATTTTTACTAAGTACTTAGATATTTCACGGTTCATATGATTTATTTGTTTTTCTCTAGCTTTAAACTGTTCCATTTTAACAAAGTCCAAATTAATAATGGTATTAATGGCGATATCCAAGTTTGTTTTGCTAAGTTGCGCCATAAATAAAATTTCTTTTTGAACTTGAGCGATAGCAATAGTAGGAGTGGCTAAAAACCGTTGGTCGATGTATTTAACGGAGTTTTGCGCAAATTCTTCAGTAACTACTGCTGATTTGTGCTTTTCTTTAATAAATTTTTCAACAAATTTTACCAATAAGTTAGAAAATGGTAATAAAACAAGTGTTGTAACTATATTAAAGAACGTGTGGAACATTGCAATTTGAGTTTGCGTTTTAGAAAACATATCTTCAAACATTTTAGCAATAGGTAAAAATGACACTATTGGTAAAAACAAAAGCATACCCAAAACGTTAAACAATAGGTGGATTACCGCAGCTCTTTTTGCATTGATATTAGTGCCAATGCAAGATAATACCGCCGTAATACAAGTACCAATATTGATACCTAAAATAGTGAATATCGCTTGTTCCAAATTAATCAAGCCTGAGCCAGCAAGGGCAATTAATATACCCGTAGTGGCGGAAGAACTTTGAATTAAAGCGGTAAAAGCTAACCCAATAAATATAAGTAAAAACGAATTTGTAGTGGACTGAATGATGGTTCTAAAAGCGGGGATTTCTGAAAAAGCTTTCATAGAAGCCGACATAACGTCTAAACCTACAAAAATCATACCTAAGCCAGCTAAAATACTGCCAATTAGCTTTAAATTTTCCTTTTTGCTCATCATCATAAATGCGCCAATACAAACTAGCGCTGCCAAAAGAGCAGAAATAGGGAAAAATTCAAATGCGGATAAAGCGGCGATTTGCGCTGTAATAGTGGTACCAATGTTTGCGCCCATAATAATAGGAGTTGCTTGAACAAGTGTCATAATACCTGCATTTACAAAGCCTACTACCATAACTGTTGTTGCAGAAGAACTTTGTATAATAGCAGTAGCGCCTAAGCCAACTCCTAACCCAAATATTCTATTATTAGAAATTTTATTGAAAACCTTTCTAAGTTTATTACCGGCTACACTTTCTATATTGTCGCCCATAGTTTTCATACCAAAAAGGAAAACGCCAAGCCCCGATAATAGTAAAAGTAATTTTGTAATAATCTGCATTGCAGTCATTCAATGTACCTCACAACATTTATATGCTTATAATAAGATAAATAAGAGTAATTTGTCAAACGTTTGGAGCAATATATAATATTAAATTAGCGATATGGTTTTGCATGGTTTAATTTGCCTAGTGTTTTGGGCGTTTGTGCAATTTTGTCATAATCGAAATTTTAATTAAAACAACTGCAAACGCTTACTCAACGCTGTGGCATTTTTGGCGTTAATCGCAATTTTAAATTAAAACTGCCTTAAGGCTTGTATCAATGTGCAAATTAGTTTATAATAATAGTGAGGTAAATTTATGAATGATAAAATTGTACTACTAGATTCTAATAGCTTGCTAAACAGAGCGTTTTACGCATTGCCACCACTGATTAATAAAGATGGCATTTATACTAATGCTGTTTATGGCTATGTTAATATGTTGCTTAAAATTATCGAAATTGCTAAGCCAAAATATATTGTTGCGGTTTTTGATTTAAAAGCGCCAACTTTTAGGCACATACGCTACGAGCAGTACAAGGCGCAACGCAAAGGTATGCCTGATGAATTGGCTGCGCAACTTCCTATTATTAAAAATTTGCTTAGTTTAATGAATATTTCTATTGTTACAAAAGAGGGTTTTGAGGCTGATGATATTATTGGCACTTTTGCAAAAAAGTTTGACACACCAACAATTATTGTAACGGGCGATAAGGATAGTTTGCAATTAGTTGATGATACAACAACAGTTTGGTTTACAAAAAAAGGCATTAAAGAGATTGTAGAATACACTCCAGAACGCTTGCTTGAGGACGGGTTAACTCCTTCGCAAGTGATAGATTTGAAGGCGCTTATGGGCGATGCAAGCGACAATATCCCGGGAGTTAGGGGTGTGGGCGAGGTTACTGCAAAATCGCTACTTGCCACCTACAAAAATCTTGATAATGTTTACGCAAATATTGATGAAATTAAAGGCAAGCTTAAAGATAAATTGGTTGAAGATAAAGAAATGGCGTATTTATCCTACGAACTTGCAACGATAGATACAAAAGTGCCACTTGACAACAAAATTGAAGAATTTGTTTTTGATGCAAATTTTAGCCAAGAAACAAAAAAATATATGCTAGAACTAGGCTTTAAAACAATTGTCGATAGGTTAGAATTTATTACTACTGAAAGCGACAGCAAAAATTCTCCAAAAATTGAACAAACACTAAAAATTGTTGAAAATGTTGAGCAGTTGGACACATTAATTAAAGAAATTGAGCAAAATAAAAAACTGAGCATTATTTTTGATGAAAATATTAAAATCGCTTACAACAGCGAAGTGGAGTTTAGCGTTAAAATTGCTAACAATTTGTTTGAAGAAGGCTTAACTTTTGAAGTTGTTGCAGGCAAGCTAAAAGGCGTTTTAGAATGTGTTGAGGTGCAAAAATATATCTTTGATTATAAAGCGCTAAAGCACTATTTAACTCAGTTTGACATCACATTAAACGGGCTAAAAGAGGATATTTTAATTAAAGCCTATTTGATTGACAGCACAATGACTTACAAAACCTACAAGGATATTTTAGCTGTTTACGGGCTTGACGAAACCTATTGCGCAAGCGCTCTTTTGCACTTGTGCGAGCAACTAAATGAGGAGCTTGACAAGTTTGATTTGCAAAATTTGTATTATAATATTGAGCTTCCTCTTGTGGAAATATTGTTTAATATGGAGCAAAACGGCTTTAAAATTGACAAAATTGCAATGAAAGAATTAGGCGATAAATTTAAGCTTATTATGGCAAAATTGTCAGAAGAAATTACAGCGCTTGCTGGCATAAGTTTTAATATAAATTCGCCAAAACAACTTGCAAATGTACTGTTTGAAAATTTGGGGTTGCAATCTGGCAAAAAAAATAAAACTGGTTTTAGCACAAATATTGATGTTTTAGAAAGCTTAAAAGACCAACACCCGATAGTTCCATTAATTTTAAAGTATCGAGAATATTTTAAATTAACTTCCACTTATATTGATGGTATGTACGGTTTGCTTGATAGTAACGACAAAATTCATACAATTTTTAAACAAACAATAACGGCAACGGGCAGGCTTTCTTCAACCGAACCAAACTTGCAAAATATCCCCGTGCGTAAAAGCTTGGGCAAGGAAATTCGCCGATTATTTATTGCAAGCGAGGGTAATACGCTTGTTTGCGCCGATTATTCGCAAATTGAACTTAGATTGCTTGCCTCAATGTCGGGCGATGACAACCTTATTAACGCCTACAAAAACGATGAGGATATCCACCGCAAAACCGCTAGCGAAGTTTTTAATGTACCGCTAAATATGGTTACAGACAATATGCGAAGAAGCGCAAAAGCAGTTAATTTTGGCATAATTTATGGCATTAGTAGCTATGGATTGTCAAGCGATTTGATGATTTCACGCAGGGAAGCCGAGGAGTATATCGCAAAATATTTTGCAACATATCCAAAAACCAAAGAATATATGGATGAAAATGTCAAATTTGCAACAGAAAATGGCTATGTAAAAACTCTTTCAGGAAGAATACGCAAAATACCCGAAATTACAAATAGTAACTTTAATATCCGCAATTTTGGCAAGAGAATTGCAATGAATATGCCACTTCAAGGCACTGCATCGGATATTATTAAAATAGCTATGATAAAACTTGATAATGCGCTAAAAGAAAACAAATTGAACGCTAAATTAATTATGCAAATTCACGATGAATTGATTGTCGATACGCCAAATAATGAAGTTGAAATTGTTAAAACACTTTTAAAGAAAAGTATGGAAACCGCAATGAGTTTAAAAGTGGAACTTATTAGCGAGGTTAGCGTTGGCGATAATTGGCTAGAAACAAAATAAATTGTACTCATATTGTTTTAAAACATTATAATATGCTAAATAAGATATAATATAAATAAATAAGATGTAATATAAATAAATAAAATGTTAAAATATTAAATATTAAGGTAATAAATATTATATATTGCAAAATATTAAACCTATTAAAATAAAAAATTATAATTATTAAACCTATTAAAATAATAAAATATTAAAATACAGTAAACAGTAAAATTAAGATTATAATATTAAAAAACAAACAAAAAAAACGATAAAATATTAAATATTAAGGCGGTGGAATTATGATAATTGCAATTATTGGTGGCATTGGAAGTGGCAAAAGCGCAGTAAAAAACTGCTTAAAAACACTAAAAGCAACTGTTTATGACGCTGATGAAATTAATCAAAATTTAATTAAAAAACCATACTACATTGAGTTAATTAGGCAAGCGTTTCCAAGCGCTGTGCAAAATAATGCAATCAATAAATCCACTTTAGCGCAAATTGTTTATAATAATCAAGAACAACTAAACAAGCTTAACCAAATTGCGCATCCGCAAATTAAAAAAGAAATTGATGAAATTATCGCAATACATAAAAATGATGTGGCATTTATTGAAATTCCGCTGTTGATTGAATCTAATATGCAACATCTATTTGATAAAATTTGGCTTGTTAAATCGCCAGAAAGCGATAGAATTGAGCGTGTAATCCTGCGTGATGGCGTTGATGATAGCTATGTCAAAAAAATTATTTCAAGGCAAGCCAACGATTTGGATAGGGAAAGCGTTGCAACAGATGTTATTATTAACGATGGCACACTGAGCGATTTGCAAATTAAAGTTGAAACTCTGTACAAACAGCTTTAAATTATATTAGATTTTTACTGTATTTAAAGATAATAAAAGTTAACCAAAGTAGTTTTTGCTATAAATAATAAAATAATAAAAGTTAATTAAGTAGTTTTTACCATAAATAATAAAAAACAAAAGCTAATTAAGTAGTTTTAACCACAAATATTATAAACTCAAGTTAACTAAAATTGCTTTTACAATTTAAAATTACAGTAAAAATTTAATAAAACTTTAACTAAAATTTACATATTTTACGCACATATATTGGTAAAGTTGTTGATAACAACCTATAAATGTGCTATCATTATTTTATGAGAAAGAAGATTTTAGCAATTTTATTTATTTTATGTTTACCGTTGGTTTTATTTGGTTGCAATACCAAAGTTAATGATGTTGCGCTTGGCACTTTTATTGATGTCAAGTTGGAAGGTGGCAAGTATTTAATCGCTTCAAAAAAAATACAAAAATACATTAAAAATTTTGAAGATAATTTTTCTGCGCATTCAAACACGGGCTATTTGGCAAATATTAACAATGCAAAAGCTAATGAACCAATTAATGTTGATGAGGTTTTTGTGGAGCTTTTCAAAAAAAGCGTAGAAATTAATAAGGAAACTTTAGGTGCGTTTAATGTCGCAATTTATCCGCTTGTAGAGTTGTGGCAATTTGATGAAAATTTTTCTTATTTAGATAAGGACAAGCCAAAAATTGAAGATATTGCAAGGATAAAAGATTATTGCAAGCTTGAAAATTTTGTTTTAGATGAAAAAAATTTGACAATTACCAAGTTGATTGATGAAGCTAAATTAGATTTTGGTGGCATTGCTAAAGGCTTTATCGCAGACAAATGCAACGAAATTGCTTTAAAAAACAATGTTAAAAAGGGCATTATTAATATTGGTGGCAACATTCAATTAATTGGCGAAAATTATTCTGTTGGCATTACGCACCCAAGGGTGGATACTAACAATATTTATGGCGTTGCCAAGCTTTCAAACACAAGCGTTGTAACTTCGGGCGACTATGAGCGTTATTATTACAGCATTGACAAAACCGAAAGATATCATCACATTATTGATACAAAAACGGGCGCTCCAAGCGCTTCAAATGTTATTGCCGTTACTGTTATTGGCGATGATTCGTTGTATTGTGATGCTTATGCAACTGCAATTATGGTTAATGGCAGTGCGTGGGGCGAGCAATTTATTAAAAATAAAGGGCTAAGGGCAGTGATAATTAAAAATGATTTAAGTTACATTAAAGTAGGGGATTTTGACTTTGAAAGAAAAGAATAGTTTTGTTGAAAATACAAAAAATTCAAAACTTTTTAAAATTTGGGATATTTTAATTTTAATTATTTTATTAGTAATTATTGCTTTAGTTATCGTTTACGCAACAAAACCAGCGGGCAATTTTGTTTATGTTTATGATGAGGGTAATTTGGTTTACAAACTGCCATTAAATGTTAACACTAGCGTGCGAGTTAAAGATAAATTAACCGTTGTAATTGAGGACGGTTTTACTTTTGTAAAAGACGCAAATTGCCCAAATAAATTGTGCGAACATGCAAAAAAAACTTGTATAGTGAACAGTAGTATCACTTGTTTACCACAAAAAATTAGTATTGTCATTGTGGGCGCAGGCGATTTAGATGTGGTGAGCTGATGAAAACAAAACGCATAGCTTACATTAGCATCTTGCTTTCAATAACTTTAATAATTAGCATAATCGAAAATTTTGTTCCGCCAATTATCCCGGTTTTACCTTATGCGAAAATTGGCATAGCAAATTTTGTAATTCTTTTTTGCTTAATTGTGCTAAAGCCTTACGAAGTTTACATAATTGTTGTGTTAAAATGCTTTATTGTTGCATTATTTAGTGGTAAAATGAGTTTATTGCTTTATTCATTACCCGCAGGGCTAGTTAGTTTAACAGTAATGTTGCTACTTTTAAAATGCAATTTGTTTAGTATTACAGCAATTAGCATTACCAGCGCAATAGTTCACAATCTTGTGCAAATTTGCGTTGCAAGCGCAATAATCCAATCTGCAAGCGTATTTGTTTACTTGCCTTATTTGTCATTATTTGGCGCAATAAGTGGCTTTTTTACAGGGTTGTTGTGTTATTTATTGGTTAAATACTTGCCAAAAAAATACCTTTACATACAAGAAAATTTGTAAATAACT
>JAVVTM010000072.1:0-7683 GCA_036653655.1 Clostridia bacterium
CATTAGATATTCGTTTTCTTTGTGTACGCTACTAAATTGCTTTTGAGTTAACAAAAGTGGGACAAACCTTATAACGCTTTTTGCGTAACCCACAAAATGCCTTGCATCTGTGCCTCCAAAAATAATAAATGGAGATGGTTGAACTTTGCCCTCAAATGTTTTTAAAATTGCATCGCTAACTGTTACAAAACCTTCACTGCCAACTGGTTCGGGTTTTACAGTTTGCATAACGCTATCAATTTTGTATTCTATGTTCATTTTTTTAAGGATTTCTGTCAAATTTTGTGTGCTTTTATTAATATCGCTGTAATAAGTAGAACCAACTGTTACCGTTAAAACTAACTTTTTATCGTTTATATTTTTTTCATCAACGCCACTAAATCCTAAAGTAGAACCAAACATTGCGCGCGCCTCACGGCTAACTTTTGGCACAATACTAACAACCAAACCTTTAAAAATATTGATATGCTTAAAAATAGTTTTCATTGGAAACTTCATATATGGCACTAATGCGCTAAACATAGCTTCAACTTCGGGGCAAAAATCCATTTTGGAAAGTTTAACTTTGTTCAATTTTTTTACTGCCTTTTGAGATTGCTCATATGCGCTCATTTTTTCAGTTGAGTTAAAAGTTAACAAAACTTTTGCCCTTGCTCGTTCACTCATTGCAATCATAGCAAATCTTCCGCTAACTCCGTTAATTGGATTATCTAACATTGCGCCGCCCTCATCAACAACAAGTTTTGGCACAATGCCATTTTCTTTAAAATATTTTACAACATTTGGGCAATCTTCGCCTGCAATTTCCTCTCTGCTAGAGGAAAAAATGTAAATATCTTGCTGTGGCGTTACTTTTTCAATAATTAGTTCTTCCAACGCCTCAAACATTGCGCACAAACTGCCTTTTGTATCCACGCTACCTCTGCCCCAAACCATACCATCGGCAATTTCACCGCTAAAAGCTGGCTTTTGCCAATTTTGATTTTCAACATCGGCAACATCTAAATGCGACATTACAACAAGTGGTTCTGCGCTACTTTTGCCTGCCAATTTTATTAAAATTGCGCCATCACGGTTTTCCCAAACACATTTTTTAGCGATATTAGGAAAGCGTGTTTTCATAAATTCATTAAATGCCAAAACCTCTGACATATACTTATTTTCTTTTGTAGAAATGGTTTTAAAGCTTATCATTTTTGATAATGTTTCAGCGTATCTGCTCATTTGCTCCTCCAAAAACTGTAATACTCATTTATTTTAACATATATTTGTAAAATAATAAACCCTATTTTAATTTTTTAGCTTTTTTTGCTAAAAATGTTTAATATTATAATGTTCTGTATTATAATCCTTTATCACTAAACTATTTTTTGCTTAAAATGTTTAATATTATAATTTTCTATATTATTTCTTTTATCACTAAACTGTTTTTTGCTTTTAATTTTACAGCATTAAGCGGAATATACAAATTGCATACTCCGCTAAAAGTAATTAGCTTTTAAAGCTAAACACCTAAATTACTTACAGTTTTTGCAAGCGTTAGGATTTTGATTTTGGTTTGGGTTTTGATTTTGGTTTTGTTTTTTAGATTTTTCTTCGTTGTTCTTTTGGTTGTTTTGATTGTTCTTTGATTGTTCTTTATTGTTATTCATATTTTTCTCCTTTGCATATATTATGCTACTGAAAATTTTTTTTATACGCTAAAGTTGCTGGATAAAATTACCTTTCCATTGAGCCACGCATTAAAAATGTTTTTTATACCGCTGTCAAAATTTTTTGTAAAACAAGCGATAAATTGCTGTGGAGTTGCGTTTTTAAATTGATACAAAATGTAGTATTCTTTTAGCGCTTGAATAAAAGCTTGTTTGCCTACAATGTTGAAAATATGCGCAAACATCATCATTCCTTTTGTATATACGTTTATTGTGTACTCGCTAGAATTGTCATAGGCGTCCAATCCTCTATCCATAATTTCGCAAAATGGCTTATTAACTCGCCTTTGTTGAGCGACAAAAAATTCGTAATCTATGGCGCAATCTTTTAATATTTTTTTCGCCTTTTCCACCTCGCCCAACTCCAAATAATACAAAACGCAACTAAATTCTGTAATGGCTTCATCTTGCCACGCATTTTTAATTTCGTTATTACCCACCACGCCATACCACCATTGGTGCGCAATTTCGTGCACGGTAACATAATCTAGGCTATCTCTTCTTGCCAAGCAATTGACATAAATTATATTTGGATATTCCATACCCCCAAACAAAAAATTGGTTTGGCAAACATTTAACACTTTGTAAGGATATTTTCCAAAAAGTCGGTTAAATATGCTCAACGCATTTTCAATTGTTTTTACAGTTGAAAGTGGCGACTTATCCAAATTGTGCATATAGTTTATTTCTATGCCATCAACAGCGCTTTTTGTAATATTGCTGTAATTTGATAAAACAAATGCAAAATCTCTAATTTTTGGCGCGCTAATTTTGCTTATTGTGGTATTGCTATTTACCACTTCAACATCAGATATCTTGCTGTTAACTTTATCGCCAACAGCCTCACCCGATGATAACATAAGATAATTTTTTGGATATTCTATAACCGCTTCATAATTTGCTACCTCGCTGTAAAACGGGTCGCCAATGGCAAAATAATTGCATTTTTGCCAGCTTTTATTTTCTCTTACGCACAACTGCGGATAAAAATTTGCAATATTACAAGATATTGTGTTATAACCAAAGCGTAAAGTATTGTTTGGCACAGTTACATCATAATCAAATTCTATTTGCAGTTTTTCGTGTTTTTTTATTTTTTTGTCAAATTTTAATGTCAAAAATTGTTTGTTATTTTCGTAACTTTCACTAAACTTTTTTTCGCACTTGATACTGTTCATTTTAATACCGCCTGCGCTAAAACCAAAAGGATAAGCAATGGCAAATTGATTTTGCTCCACTGGCGTTGTAGCCTTTTCGTTAAATGCATTTGCAAACAAATTAAAGCATAAATCACTTTTAACTTCCTCATTATTATTAAAAATAAACTTTTGATTTATTTTAAAATTATTGTTGTCCATATTTGCATTGATATTAAAAAAATAGCTGTCAAGCTCGATATCTTCTAGTTCGACACAACCCACACCGCTTAAAATTATTGTTATTAAAAACACAACAATTAGCATAAAATAAACTATTTTAAATTTTTTAAAAAATCTTTGCATAAATAGTTGACATTTCATAATTTATTTGTTAAAATCTTAACAGATAACAAGAAATGAGTACTCCTTAATAAATTTAGCTTAACACTTACTTATTAAAGGCTATTCAGATAACAGCAAAACATTACAAAAGTTATCTAAAACATTTTTTAAAAATATAGTAAAAAATGTTTGACAAATATTTAACTAAGTGTTACAATACACTTACTTATTAAATAGCTCATAATTTTCCCCCTTATCATATATTGAGAACGACTAATTTTATTAGTCGTTTTCTTTTTGCCTTTTTGTTTCCCGCTTACTTTATTTTGCCTTTCCGCCCCTTTTTAGGTCGTTTTGTCCTTTTGTTTTATTCCTTTTTGCTTATTCAATTTTTGTCGTTTTCTTTGCCTTTGTCATTTTTGCCGTTTTGTTAGTGTAAAAAAAATGCGCCTCACAAATATCTGTGGGCGCTTTAATTAGTTATAACTTACTTTTACCGCTTTTGTTTTTAGTAATTTTCATTTGTTGCATTGTTGCTTTTACAACTTTTTCTGTTGTTTTAACTGCTAAGCTTTGTTTAAGTTTAAATACATGCTAGCCATTTCGCCAGCTACTGCGCCATCGCCACAAGCTGTAACAACTTGGCGCAAAACCTTGTCGTTAACATCGCCACAACTAAACACGCCTGCAACATTTGTTTGCATTTTATTGTCCACAATAACATAACCTGCATCATTTAGCGCAATTTTATCTTTTAGCAAGCTACTTTGAGGTAGTTGCCCAACTGCAACAAACAACCCGTCTAGCTCTAATTTTGTTGTATTTTTTGTTTTAACATTTTGCACATTTGCAAAAGTCAATTTAGGTTCGCCACCAATTTCAGTAACAACGCTATCTAAAATTGTTTGTATACCCGAAGTTGCCAATTTTTCTACAAGCATTTTTGATGCTCTAAATTGCTCCCTTCTGTGGATTATATACACCTTTTTTGCAAAATTTGTTAAATAAATGGCATCTTCCACCGCAGTGTTTCCGCCACCAACAACAGCGACATTTTTATTTTTGTAAAATGCTCCATCACAAGTTGCGCAATAAGAAACTCCCTTGCCAACATATTTATCCTCATTGGACAAATCCATTTTGCGTGGAGATGCGCCAAAAGCGATAATAATAACACTACTTTCAATTTTACCGCTATAAGCGGTGCTTACAACTTTAGTGGCAGAATTTAATTCAATTTCTGTAATCTCATCATAAATAATTTCCACGCCAAAACTTTGGGCGTGTTGCATCATTTTTTCGCCCAATTCCATACCGCTAATTGTGGTAAAAGCGGGATAATTATCAATAGAACTTGTAAAGGCAATTTGCCCACCACAAGCATTTTTTTCAATAATGGCAACGCTAAAGCCAGCCCTTGCAACATAAATGCTTGCAGTTAATCCTGCAGGCCCTGCGCCACAAATTATAACATCAAATTTTTTCATATTTACCTTAACTGTTTTTATTTTTTTATTGTTTTAACTTTTTTTGTTTTAAATTTTATTGTTTAATTTTTTTTGTTTTAAATTTTATTGTTTTTCTTGTTTAATTTTTATTGATTTTATTGTTACGGTTTCATTAATGAATATAGTTATAATTTATAAGTCAAAAAAAGACTTAGAAATTTATATGAAACTGGGATATACTATTGAAAAAATTAGAAACAACATAGTGCTTTACTTTTTAAGTATATTTTTGTTTGTAAGCGCTGTGATGTTCTTGATAATAATTTTTTTAAGCAAAAAAATAGATGTGTTTATTAGCGTTATGCTTGTTTTATTAATTTTATGCATATCAATTATTTTAACATTAATAGGAACGTATTTTATAATTAATAGGAGGAAAATGAATGTTGTCAAAAAATAAAATTTTAATTACAGTTTGTATCAGCTTTTTTATCTTGATATCGTTATTTTTTAGTTTGTCATTGCTTTCGTACACTTCAACATACAGCGCAGACCAATCGCAAATATCAGTTGACGGAATGTACGCTTTTTCAAAAAACACGATAACAACAAAAGATGAGGCTGAAACATTTATGGCTAAGGTGCGTAATTCTAACAAAGATATTAATTACGTTATGCCTGCAAATTATTGCGTTGATACGCAATATAAAAGATCAGATGTTCAATCTTATATTTTTTATAACGATGTGGCGCAAAAATTTTCTTTAAAGCAAGAAGGGGTTTACATATCAAAAAAATACTTTAATGGTTATAATATTGGCGAAAATATATCGTTAGATTTAAAAAAGGTTGATGGAAGTACTCAACAATGCACTTTTGTTATCGCTGGCTTTTTGGACGATTTTAAAATGCAAAGTACAATATATGACAACCAATTTCAACGCAATAAAAGAAATAATGGCTATGTTTGGATTCCTGCAAATTTGATAGTAATTGAAGATTTTATAAAAAATCCATACGAAAAGTTTTTTGTTAGCACTTCTTTTAATTTCGATTTAAATAATCCGTCAGACCAACAAATTTCATTAGTAAAAAATGTGGCAGAATTTGCAATATGTGATTATGAAACTTATGTTACGGATATGGCGTATAATAACGCAAATACAATTAAAAAGTTTGATATTTTTATTTATATTTTTTATGTTATTGCAATTTTAGGCGTCATTATTTTTACAATGGTTTTGTCTAAAGAGTGTTCATTTCTATTTTTTAGTATCGCTTGTTTAATAGGTTTTATTTTAGAAATATTATTATCCTTGTTGAGTTTGTATATTTCTGGGTTTAATTTAATTAACATTTCCTTGCTAATTATAATAGAAGTTACATTAATGGCTATTTTATATTTAAGCGTAGGTGTTTTAACATTAAGTAAAAAGCTAAATAAAAAAAATAAAATTTTGGAGATTAATAATGAAAAATAAATCAAAAAAAATTATTTCAATAGTATTAATTTCTATAATGCAATTAATGCTATTGATAACATGTAGTTTATTGCTAAAAACAAATATAACTGACAATCAAATGCCAACTTTTCCAGAAAAGTTTGTTTGGAACGCAAATTGTACAAAAGATTATACCAACAAAGATTTTTATCAAGATTTAACTAATGCGCAACAAGCTATTAGCGACAGTAAAATTGGCAGTATTTCCGTAGCAGATGTGTTTGTATCAACAAATATTGTCGAAAATACCGAACCAGATAAAAAAGGTGTAACAAGCCAAGTTATTGATAAAGAGGCGTTTTTAAAGTATGTGCCAAACAACACAATTATGTGCATTGGGGAAGTTTTAGCACAAAAAGTTACTGATGGCAGATTGCCAAAAAAGATTGACGCCAGCGGAAATATCGAAATAATAGCGGGCAAAGAAAATGCAAATTTGTTAAATAAACAAGTTATAGTTAAAAGCGCAATAAAAGAGGGAGATGTTTATACCGAATTTAGTTTTCCTGCGGTTGTTGTGGGCGTTTCCAGCGGAAGGACTGTTGTGCCATATTTGGACTACTTTTTAAACAATAAATCCCTATCCAATGTTGCCAAAGCCGTCTATTTCAAAAAATTTGATATAATTCTTAGCGCCCAAGCCTCACTTGAACAAATTAATACATCAATCAATAACAATGGTTATGTAAGAAAAGTTGACGCTACAAAGCAAAATTTTGAGCAGTATAACAATCAATTTAATATTATTTCCACATTAATGATTATTGCAACTGTATTAGTTTTAATACTAATGCAACTTATGCTTTACAAAACAATTAAGGGCTGTAATATCCGATTATTGTTGTTTATTTACTTGTTTGGTGGCATTTTTGCTTTGCTATTAAACTTGATTTTCTTTAACTTAATCACTTTTATATTGTCTATTTTAGTTTGTATAGCCAATACTGTAATCTTTTTTACAAGTAAGGAGATTCATAATGCTTAAATTGTCAAACATTTCAAAAACATACAATAAAGGCAAAGTTAATGAGTTTAAAGCCTTAAAAAATATTGATTTAGAAATTAAAGATGGCGATTTTGTAGCAATTATGGGCGAATCTGGAGCAGGCAAAACTACCATGCTTAACATTATGAATATGACAGATTCAGACTACGACGGAGAATATGATTTTGACGGCACTGATGCCAAAAATCTTAGCCATGCGCAACGCTGTGAGTTTTTAAATAAAAAAATAGCGACGGTTTTTCAAAATTTTCTACTTATTGACGAAGCTAAAGTGTTGGATAATATCGTTTTGCCACTTTATATTCATCACTTAAAAAAGAAAGAAATGTTATTGAAATGTAAAGAAGTTTTAGATAAAGTTGGCATTTTAGACAAATATAACGATTATGTTGACACTTTATCTGGTGGCGAAAAACAGAGAGTTGCAATAGCAAGGTCGTTAATAATTAATCCAAAAGTGCTTTTTGCCGATGAGCCAACCGGCGCTCTCGATTCAAAAACCGCCATTGAAATTATGGAGATTTTTAAAAAATT
>JAVVTM010000073.1:0-7601 GCA_036653655.1 Clostridia bacterium
GCTTTAAATCATTTTTAACGCCGTTTGTGTAAAACTCGCCTTTTACTGTTTTTACGGTAAATTTTTGCTTCATATTTTTATCCATTCCGCCACCTTGAATCATAAAATTTTCGATAACTCTATGGAATATTAAACCTTTATAAAAACCGCTGTTTGCAAGCTCCACAAAATTTGCTACGCTAAGTGGCGCATAATTTTCGTACAATTCAAAATTGATTTGTCTTTCATCTGCTAAAATAATTTTTCCCGTTTTCATAATGTCTCCTTAATTTTACTGTTTTGCTTTAATTTGTTTTGTTGTTTCGTTGTGTTTTTACACTACAACTTGTCGCTTTTAAAAATAATTTTTGTTAAAATTCGTAATCAACCGATTGGGATTTTTCAATAACGCTGTGCACATATTTTTGCACTGGCAAATGCACTGGGTGTTTTTTGTAGGCTGACATATCCTCCAAATTTTTAAATGTACACTCTAGCACAACATCAAAACTGCGCTCGCTGTTTAAAATATCCACGCCTGCCTCAAGGCTTACCACTTGCTCAATTTTGCCTTTCATACTTAAAAAAGCTTGTTGCAATTGTAAAGCGTTTTCTTTTGTGCTATCTTTTAACTTGTACATAACAATATGTTTTATCATAGCGTTCTCCTATAAATTTTATTTTAAGATTTTACAACTCTCATTGGTTTTTTAATCAAACTTTATTGTATTTGCAAAGTTTTTGTCATAATTGGTAATTAGATGATTTTTTTCACTAAACGCCTTGCACGTAAATTCATACAAGATATCGCAAGTGTCCACCAAACTACTAACATCAACTTCGCCTTTTCCATAATCTAAATTGTGATTGTCAAAATCTTGCGCCAAACTTTCGATAGTTTTTTTAAGGTGCGCATCACTTTTGGCAAGTTCTTTACCCAAAATATATTCTCTATTTGCTTGTTCAACGCTTGTGCAACCTTTAATTAAAATTACTGGTTTATTGTACAACAAACTTCTATAAATATCAATAGAATAAGGGCTAGAAATAAAAATATCACACAAACTAAATAGCCTTGCCATATTGTCAATTTCCTCAATAACATAAATATTTTTTAAATTTTTACTGCCAATTATTTTGTTAAATCTATTTTTTAGCTTTTTACTGTTGCCCGTTAATGCAATAATATTAAATTGCGTTGACAACTCACAAATATTTTTAAATGCGTTAATAAGATGACCCGAACCAAACCTACCGCCCATAAGAAGAATACAAGGCAAAAGGTTGTCGATGCCAAAAATTTGTTTGGTTTCTTGCTTGTCAATTTGAGCTAGCATATCGCTATCAAGAGGAAAACCAATAACTTTAATATTTTCTGTCATAAAGCCATAATCCAAAAGCTTTAGTTTTACATCTTCATTTTGCACAAAATAATAATCTACACCAAGATTAACAATGTTTTTGTCAAAGCCAAATTCTGTGCTTAGCACCAAAATTTTACATTCGCTTTTTAATAAAAACTGCGCGCGACAAACCTCGTTAATCACTGCGGTATCTAGGCAAACGACAATATCTGGATCAAACCTCGCCATAATGTTTTTAACCAATTCTTTTTTTGTTTGTTGATTTTTAAAAAAACGGGTTAAAAAGTTTTTAGCTGGTTTAGGTTCTTTATAAACTCTTTCGGCTGTCCTTGCTTTTTCGGTAAATTTAAGCTGTAACAACTCTTTTTTTAAATTAAAAGTTGGCATATTGCGCAAAAACATAACAGTTTCCTTTTTCCTGCGTTTTGCCAAATGCATTGGAAAATACTGCTCATCTGCAACGCTAACCACATCGCAATCTTGATAAGTTTCTACAAAATATTTTTCTAAAGCGCTAACAGTTTTATCGTTGTAATCTTTAGAATAAAATAATAGAACTGTTTTTTTAATCATTTTTAACCGCTCCTTTTCTTAAAATATCCATTGCCGAAAGTTCCATCTCGCAAGGAATATTTAATATTTGTTGTACATTTTTCGCATCATCAATTGGCAAGTTTTTTTCATCAAACATACTTGTAATTGTCAATGTTTTATTAAAATATTTGCTGTTGTTAGACAAAATTTCTAGTGAGTCGCCCACCTTAAAACGGTTGCGTTGCTCCACTGTTAACAACTTTTTTTGTTTATCGTAGCCCTTAACCTCTGCAATAAACTCGTAATCGCACTTTGGCTGAGAGGTTTCTAAACAAACATTATCGGTATCTTTAAAGTAAAAACCAGTTGTAAAATCTCTATGGCTATTTTTTTGCAATTCTTCAATCAAACTGCTATCAATTTTGTAATTATCTGGCGCATTGTTGTAGCAATCAATAGCCTTGCGATAGGCGTTAACAACACTGCCCACATAGTATTGCGATTTCATTCTACCTTCAATTTTAAAGGAAGTAACACCCGCTTTTGCAAGCTTATCAATGTGCTCAATCATATTTAAATCTTTACTATTTAATATGTAAGTGCCCCTATCATCTTCGCCAATGGTAAGCTTTTTGCCATCGTGATGAGTGTGCTCGGTAATATCATATTCCCAACGGCAAGCCTGCACACATTCGCCACGGTTGCCGTTTCGTTTGGTTAAAAAATTGCTAAGCAAGCATCTTCCGCTGTAACTAATGCACATTGCGCCATGCACAAACGCCTCAAGTTCCACTTCGTTTGGCAAAAAATCTTTAATTTCTGCAATATCTTCAAGGCAAGTTTCCCTAGCCAAAACAATACGGCTAACGCCTTGCTCCGCCCAAAACTTTGCGCTATATTTGTTTGTTGTGTTTGCTTGCGTGCTTAAGTGAATTTGCAATTTTGGCGCTACTTGTTTACAAAAAGCAAGCACACCAGCGTCGCTTATTATTACAGCGTCAACATCAATACTTTGCAAGTAAATTAAATAATCTTTTAATGGTTCAAAATCGCTATTGTACGCAAAAATATTAACCGTAATAAAAACTTTTTTGCCCAAGCTGTGCGCATAATCAACCGCAATTTTTAACTGTTCGGCATCAAAATTTTTAGCGGAAGCCCTCAAACCAAACGCATTACCACCCAAATATACCGCATCTGCGCCATAATGAAACGCTGTTTGAAGCTTACTAAAATCGCCCGCTGGAGCTAATAATTCTAACATTGTACTCTCCTAATTATATTTTAACTTACAATTTTTGCTTGCTTTACTTTGTCGCTTTTTTAATTAACGCAATGCCATCGCCAGCTTCTAAAAATACTGTGTTGTAAAGCTGTGTGTTTTGCGCAAGCTTAATAAATTGCCGCAAATTTACCACCATTGTGCGTACCTTGTGGCGTGGGACAACATCATTTAGCACCATACCCTTAAAAAACACATTATCCGCAAAAATTACGCCATTTTCGGTTAGCATATCAATGAGGATTGGCAAGTAGGTTTTGTAATCGCTTTTTGCGCCGTCCAAAAAAATAAAATCGTATTTGTTTTGTTTTAACTGTTGCAAAACATTGCTAGAATCGCCCAAAAAGCTGTTAACTCGGGCGCTAACCTGCGCTTTTGCAAAATTGTTTTGCGCCTCAGCGTAACGCTCGCTATTAATTTCGATGGTGTCTAGCGTGGCGTTTTTGCGCGCATCAAGCATCATAATGCCAGAATATCCAATGGCTGTGCCAATTTCTAATATGCTTTTTGCGTTTATTTCATTTAAAGTTTCTATCAAAATTTTTGCTGAATCATCAAGAATAACTGGTATAAACCGCACCCTTGCATCTTGCTCCAACTCCTCTAAAAAAGCCTTAATTTCCATATTAAATCTCCATTATTATTGGTAAAATCATTGGGCGTTGTTTTAACTTTTGATAAATATATTTGTTTAATGACTTGCGCAATTTACTTTTAAACAAGCCTCTATCTTCAATTGTTTTGTAATCTTTTTTATCAAAAATATCAATAACAATTTGCTTCATTTCTTCAAGCGTTGCATCATCAAATTGGAAACCACGAGATATGATATCCACCACACCTTCACGCTTGCCACTTTCTAACGATACCCGTGCCATAGCGACAACAAAGCCATCATTGCTAAGTTGCTTTCTGTCACGCAATATTAAACTGTCAACATCGCCAACAGTGATACCATCAACATATGTATTGCCACTTTCAATGTTTTCACAGCGGATTAAACCCTTTTTAGTAATTTCAAAAACATTGCCCAAATCAGGAATTTGTATGTTTTCGCTTTTAACGCCCATCTCGATAGCAAGTTCGGCGTGCTGTTTTAAGTGCCTAAACTCGCCGTGAACTGGGATAAAAAACTTTGGCTTAACTAAAGATAGCATTAACATTAACTCATCACGGCAGGCGTGGCCAGAAGCGTGAATTTCTTCAAGCGAACCATAAATTACGTTTGCGCCCTTGCGATAGATGTCGTTAATAACATTGTAAACCATTCGCTCGTTGCCGGGGATTGGCGAACTAGAAACAATAACCGTATCTTCTTTGCTAAGAACAATTGAGCTATCTCCGCTTGCCATACGGGTTAATGCGCTCATTGGCTCTCCTTGCGAACCTGTGCTAATAATGCACACCTGTTTTGGTGGAAACTTGCTAAGTTCCTCAAGTTCTATTACTGTTGCTGCGTTATAAGTTAATTCGCCAATGTTTTGCGCAACTTCGGCAATACGCAACATACTTCTGCCATTAAAGCAAACTTTTCGCCCAAACTTTTCGGCAAGATTGACAATCTGTTGCACACGATGCACATTGCTTGCAAAAGTTGCCACAATAATGCGTGAATCCTTGTTGCTTGCAAAAAGCTTATCTAGGGTTTTGCCCACGGCAAGCTCGGATAAGGTGTGCCCTTTTCGTTCAACGTTGGTGCTTTCGCCAAGCATTAACAAAACTCCTTCGGTGCCAATTTGCGCAATACGGTTTAAATCCACCATATTGCCATCAATTGGAGTGTAATCAATTTTGTAATCGCCAGTGTGGAAAATAACGCCAATAGGCGTGGTTATTGCAAGCGCTAAAGCGCCCAAAATACTGTGCGACATATGAATAAATTCTATACTAAAGCAGACAAGTTGAACAACATTGCCACCTTTAACAACAATCATTTTAGGTTTTTTTGCTTTGTGTTCTTTAAGCTTTTCTGTTAACAACCCAAGGGTCAATTTTGAAGCGTAAATAGGCACATCGTTGCTTAATTCATCAAGCAAAAAAGGCACTGCTCCAATATGGTCCTCGTGTCCGTGCGTTAAAAAAATGCCTCTAACCTTGTCTTTATTTTTTACGATATAATCAAAATCCGGGATAACCAAATCGATACCCGGTGTTTCGTTTGTGGGAAAAGAAGAACCACTATCAACAATAATGATATTATCTCCATATTCAATAGCTAGCATATTTTTGCCAATTTCGCAAACGCCACCTAAGAATATAACTTTTAATTTTTTAGCCAATATAACCTCCATGCATATAGATATGCTAAGTAAATTATATTCTATTTTAGCAAAAATCACAAGTAATACGCTAGGTTTTTTGTAATATTTATTAAATAATAAAATTAAATTGCTTTGGAGTGGTTACATAATCGAAGTTTGTAATGTAATATTGGGGCAATGTGCCAATATCTGACCAATAATAATCGCCTTCAAACGCAAACATTTGGTTTAAAATTTGCGGAAACAGATTTTTAGAAAAATCATAAAAGCCATTAGGAATTAAGTCTAACACCTCTTTTTGCATAACATATATGCCAGTATTAACAATACCGCTAACTTTTTGTAAAGGTTTTTCTAAAAAACTTGTAATTTTATTATCATCATCAACACTCAACATGCCAAAAGGTCGGCAATCTTCTACATATTTTGCAAACAAGCTAACTTTTGCGCCTTTTTGCATATGAAACTGCCACAACTGTTCAAAATTTAAATTTGTAAAAGCGTCGCCACTTAAAACTAAAAAAGTGTCCTCCAAAAAACTGCTTGCGTTTTTAATACTACCCGCCGTGCCTAAAGGCTCATTTTCGTAAAAATAAGTTAAATTAACGCCAAAATTACTGCCATCGCCAAAATAATCAACAATGCTTTCTGGCTTATAATTAAGTGTCATTGCAATTTCTGTTACGCCGTAAAACTTTAAGCGCTCTATTGTGTATTGCAAAATTGGTTTGTTTAATATTGGTAACATTGGTTTGGGAATATTGTCCGTTAATGGCTTTAGCCTACTGCCAAAACCGCCTGCCATAATAACTGCTTTCATATGTCCTCCAAAAGTAGTATATTATTTATAATAATAATTATCCCAAAATAGTTTGTAAAAATTTTAACAATCAGCCTATAATAGTTGCCTAATTTTGTTTATTGTATTATAATATAGCCAATAAATTTTAGGAGTATTCTAATGAGAGTTTATAATTTTTCAGCTGGCCCTTCAATGTTGCCAGAAGAAGTTCTAAAAGAAGCACAAAGAGATATGTTAGATTATAACAATAGCGGTATGAGTGTTTTAGAAATGAGCCACAGAAGCTCTGCCTATGACGCTATACAAGTTGAATGTATTTCGCTAATTAAAGAAGTTTTAAATATTAGTGATGATTACAGCATTTTGCTAGTACAAGGTGGCGCATCAACTCAGTTTGAAGCCGTTCCATTAAATTTGTTAAACAATATTACTGACAAAGCCGATTACGTTGTTACAGGCAATTTTTCTAATAAAGCTTACAAAGAAGCGCAAAAGTTTGGCGATATCCACTTGGCTGGTTCTTCTACCGATAAAAATTTTACTTACATTCCAAAGCTTGAAACTTTAGATGTTCGCAGTGATGCAAAATATTTGCATGTTACCGCCAACAACACAATTTTTGGCACTAAATACAGCCAATTTCCTAAGCACGATTGCTTGGTTTGCGATATGTCATCAAATATTTTAAGCGAAGTTGTAGATTTTAATCAATTTGGCTTGGTTTATGCTGGCGCTCAAAAAAATCTTGGACCTGCTGGCGTAACTGTTGTTATTGTCAAAAAATCTTTGCTAGAAAATGGTCAAAAAATTTGCCCAACAATGTTAAAATACAGCACGCAAGCATCAACAGATAGTATGTACAACACTCCTCCATGCTACTCTATTTACATCGCAATGCTAAATTTGAGGCACTTGAAAAATTTGGGTGGCGTTAAAGCTATGCAAGCGATTAATGAGGAAAAAGCGTCTTTGCTTTACAACTTTATTGACAACTCAAGCTTTTACAAAAACACTGTTGAAGTTAATTCTCGTTCTATTATGAACGTGCCTTTTGTTGCCCCTAATGATGAACTTAACGCCAAATTTGTAAAAGAGGCTGGCAAAAACGGTTTGGTTTCTATTAAAGGACACAAGCTTGTTGGCGGAATGCGCGCGTCTATTTACAACAATATGCCTCGTGAAGGCGTTGTTGCGTTGATTGACTTTATGAAAAAATTTGAGCAAGAAAACAAATAATCTGCACAAAAATAAAAAGCTTTTAATACGATATTATCTAAATAAAAGGAGATAAAATGTTTAATATTTTAAAACTAAATGAAATTAGTAAGCAAGCCACAAAGGCTTTAGATAGCAATTACAGCTTAAGCAACGACTGTGCA